>CAZPQA010000062.1:0-19133 GCA_964588535.1 uncultured Desulfobacteraceae bacterium | reverse complement strand
TTCAGGGTTCATGGCAAAGATAGGGAAAAATGCATGGCGCATATGAAAGAGTTTGTCGATGACTTTGGCATCAGAATTAAGAATATGGAGTGATTTTTTTTGCCTACACAGTTAAACCAAACTAACTAATTTAGCCGAGTTTAATAAATGAATGCTGCAAATAATAAAGGATCTGTTCACGACCTTTTTTGTATTAGGAGAAAGGATATTATGGGTTCGTGGACAAGGTTCAGACTGGGTTGTCTATTAACCGTTTTTGGCGTTTTTGTATTGTCAGACAATGGGTTTGGGTATGAAATCAACGACAAATTATCAATCGGGGGGATCATCGCCGGGATAGGCCAATATCAGAGTATCAGCGATGCGCCAGGATTTGAGAATGAAGGGAGAGGTATCCTCCTTTTTGAGCCCGAGATCAGTTACACCCCCACCGACAACGACGAGCTCTTTGCCAAGTTCGGATTTGGTGCGGGAAATGGTTTAGATGGAGAAGGCCAGTCCCCCTTTGTGCTTGCCCCGTGGGGTGGCAATGTGCAGGATGACTATAAAGATATCAACGGCCGGAATCGCGACTATCTGCTCACGGCCTGGTACAAGCACACGTTCAACTTCAGCGATGACCACACCTTGGGAGTCACGGGTGGTATCATTGACGCAACGGATTACATGGATGAAAACGCCTTTGCCAATGACGAATACACCCAGTTTATGAACGGAGCCCTGGTGAACGGACCCGGCGCGTTCCTGCCGTCCTATGACATCGGCGCCGCCATAGAGTGGGGGCTTGGCGGGTTTTCCGTGAAAGGCGTTGCCATGGCCATGGGGAGCAATGGTGAAGAGGGAGAGCTTGATGAACCCTACAACTTTTATGGAATGCAGTTTGCTTACACCGTGGATTTTGGCTTGGGGGAAGGGAACTACCGGCTGATTTTGGACGCTACAAGCAGTGATTTCAGTAATGTGGCCGGTACGGAAAAAGAACGCCTTACTTGCGCCATGATCTCCTTTGACCAGCAATTAGGGGAGATCCTGGGGGCGTGGATCCGGTTCGGATGGCAGGATGACAAAGCGGCTGTCAATTATACGAGCATCTATTCGGGCGGCTTGAACATCAGTGGGAACCTCTGGGGCCGTGAGCGCGACAACATTGGGATCGGGTATGCCTACCTGATTGGGGGGAACCTGGATGTGGGCCATACGGACGTGTTCGAGGTCTATGGCCGGTTTGTCCTGAACGACATCTTTGCCGTCACAGGGGATGTGCAGTACATGAAAGATTCAATGGAAGAGGGCGACAGCCCGAAAGGCTGGATTTTTGGTCTGCGGATGACCGCGGAATTTTAAAGCGGAATGGTGGATAAAATAAGGCCCTAAGATTGGGCAAACCAATGAAAACAAGGAGAGAATTACGTGGCGTATAAGGCTGTCATTTTTGACTTAGACGGGACATTGCTTGATACCCTGGAGGATCTTGCAGACTCATTGAATCGTGTCTTGCATGATAGAGGGCTTCCAACACACCCAACAGAGGCATTTCGCTATTTCGTCGGCAGCGGAGCAGCCAAGCTTGTGTTGCGCGCATTGCCACTGGAGAAGCGGAATGAGGCGTTTGCAGCCGATTGTTTGGAGGCGTTTCGCAGAGAGTACAACCGTAACTGGAACAAGAAGACCACGCCATACAAAGGGGTATCGGAATTGCTGGATGCCCTCGCGGCAAAACACACCAAGATGGCTGTACTTACAAACAAACCTCAGCATTTCGCTGAGCTCTGCATCCAGGAGTTTTTCTCTGACTGGGAGTTTGCAATGATACTTGGTCAGAGAGATGGGGTTCCCATGAAGCCTGACCCCACAGGTCCACGAGAGATAGCCCGGTATTTGGATATTCCATCACAGGCGTTTCTCTATCTTGGCGACAGTGACATCGATATGAAAACTGCTGTTGGCGCCAACATGTTCCCCGTTGGCGCGAAGTGGGGCTTTCGTTCGGAAAGGGAGTTGCGAGAAGCGGGTGCCATTAAAATAATCGGTCGGCCAACTGAACTTCTGGAATTGTTTTGAGCTGATTGCCCAACCACAGAATCAAGGGATATGGGGTATCCACGCATTTATGCGCTTCAAGGATCTTATTCAGCATAAATATTCACAGTCAATTTCAGAAGGGATAGCAACACATAAAATCATAGATGTTCCCCTTACCCGGAGTGCCCGGATAAAAGAGCTGATTCGCTTTCCGAGACCCTAAGTAGTGCCCGAACGAAAACTGTCTTTTTCGCCAATCTCTGCGTCAGATAAAAATTTTAATCCTCGAAATACCAAATGTATTCCTGTGGTTAAAATTTTGATCTTCCTTGACCTTGACAAAAAATCCTAGTTTTCGTTCAGACCCTAAGTAAGGATATTTGAATTTTTTCTAAACTTGTCCGCTTTTCTGCCCATATCGATACATGGCGGAAAAGGTCTTTATGGCCCTTTCAGCTGATTGAAATACCGGTAGGGAGCGGGCCTCGAGCATCTCAACCAATTCCGTTTCCTGCGAGTCCATTGTGGTGCGCCACATGGCGAAAGGTTTTCCATATTCCTTTACACTTACCAGCCATTGGATAAACTGCTCTCTCATGGTTTCCATCATATTTTCAGGCAGATTCGGGTTTTCCAGAAAAGCGGAAAAGAGGCTTGGCGGCATCTGCATAATTGTACAATCCACGTTTTCATCCTGCGGTATAGCAGTGAGGGTCTGGAAAAACGGTATAAGATCAGAAAGGTGAAACTCCATGCAAACGCCTGCATCAAAGGGATTTAGCGGTATTTCCCATGGGGGATAGACCTCTTTGAGCCGGTGATGGGTGTCTCGGCTTAGAGATGCCAGACCGAGGCCATTCATTCCGCACGAATCAGTGGCCATGACGCCCTCTCCCCCGGAAAGGGTAATAATGGCGAGCTGTTTTCCCTTTGGCAACGTAAGAAACTCGAATGACTTTGCCAGGTCGAAAAATTCCTCCAAATTCTGGGCTCTGACAGCACACGTCTGCTTGATCATCCCATCAAAGATCAGATCATTTTCGAGGGCAATGGAGCCGGTGTGAGATGCCGCCGCCTTTGAACCTGCCGGGGTCCTGCCCGACTTCAAGATGATGGTAGGCTTTTTTTGGGAGACGGATTTGAGGAGAGCGAAAAAGTCGTTGATGTTTCCCTTCAGGGTCTCCATATGCATGGCAATGACCTTTGTATCGTCATCCCCGGAAAAATACGTCAGGGCGTCTACTTCATTGATATCCATCTTGTTGCCCATGTCGAGCATCTTATTGATCCCCATGCGAGATAGTATCCAGTTTATTTTGGGCTCATAAAAACCGGACTGAAAGGCGAAAGAGAGCCCCCCGGGCCTCATTTCCTTGATGGGATTGAAGCTGATTGCCAGACGGTTTGCAGTGTTAACCGGACTCAGTGTGTTGGGGCCCAACACTCGAATGCCCTTTTCTTTTGTAAACGCAGACATCTGGTCGTGAAGCTTTTGGCCTTCAGCGCCACCCTCTGAAAAACCGCCCGCAATAATAACAAGATGCCTGGCGCCAATGGCATCGCAGTCTTTGACAATATCCATGGTCTTGGAGGCCGGAACAGCAGATACGACCAGATCGATTTTGCTCGGGATATCCCGCAGGCGGGCATAAGCCTTGATACCCAATATTTCGTTTGCATTGGGGTTAACCGGATAGACCTGCCCCTGAAAGTTCAATAAATTCTGCATTACGCGAAAATTCATCTTGAATTCATTATTGGTTGCCCCCACCATAGCAACTGATTCGGGGCTAAAGAAATGTTCTAAGAAATGGTCTTGTTTTTCCATAATTTTACCCTATATCTTATTTCTCAACGGCGTCTTTTTTTGCCAGTAATCCCTCAGCAGGTGCAAACCCCTGACGCTCTCCACGGGGTCATTGAAAACAGGGAATGTGTTTAATCGCTTAAACGCCTCGATGGTTTGCCTCTCCGCAAAAAAACTGAGGGCTATGGGTTTGTTTTTTTCTTTGCACATCTTCCCTATGAAGTTGAGTACTTGCTCAGGACTCCCAATTCCCCCGCCAAACATTTTTACCATTTCTGGTTCATACATGAATGATAAAACAACGCCATCAATATCATCCAATGCCAAACAGCGCTCCAAAGTGAATGCCAGCGCCTTGATATCGTGAACATCGCCAAAATCCATTGGGTTAGACATGCGGATGACCCCCGCACGCCGAAAACCCTCAATTTGATCCATGAGTTTGCGTGGCAGCGGGGGGCATTCAAAGCCATATCGTTCACACGCATCTCCCAATATCACGGAAAAACCGCCGGAGAGGGATATGACGGCCAATCGATTTCCTGTCAGGGGGGGGAGCTGAAGCGCCTTGGCAGCCACGGTCATGTGATGAATGTCTTCCACGCGCACAATCCCCGCCTGTTTCATGGCGCAGTCTACGATGCGGTCATCATTTGAAAGGGCGGCTGTGTGGGAGTAGGCGACTTTTTTTGCCGTTTTGCTCACGTTGGACTTAAAAATGACGATGGGCTTTTTTGATGCCTTGGCCAGGCTTGTCAGCTCCCTTCCGTGTTCAATGCTCTCCAGGTACATATGAATTTGTTCCGTATCCTCATCATGAATGAGATATTTCAGGAAATCTGTCTCATTTAAGTCTAACTTATTGCCCATACTGATAATTTTTGAAAAACCCAGATGTTCTTCGGAAAAATAGTAGGCACACTGCGTGGTCACCCCTCCGCTCTGAACGATCATGCCCACAGATCCTTTCTTGAACTTCCCGGCCCGCATGGGGTTGAACGGCGTGCAAAGACCTGATCCGGTACATATGACGCCGATGCAATTGGGGCCGATAAATCGAATGCCATATCGCCTGGCGATGTTGACCATATCCTTTTCCGCCGGATTGTCCTGATCGTCGAGTTCCCTGAATCCTCCCGTGGAAATGATTGCATGGCGAATTCCCTTTTGTCCGCAGACGTCCAGGGTCTCTGCAACAAACCTGGCAGGGACCAGGATCACCGCCAAATCGATCCCTTCGGGCAAAGACCGGGGGGCGGTTATGATCTTCCGGCCGTGCACGTTGCCCGGTTCTCTCCCTACCGGATGAATGTCGCCTTTGAACCCCATTTCCAGGCTGTTGGAAATAATATTTTTGGCCAGATTCCTCGAATTGGCCGCCACACCGAAAACAATCATGTTGGAAGGATGGAAAAACTTTCTCATTTTGGTTTACCCATGCCGTATGAAATCCGATTGGCCGTTTCAATGACCATCCGGCCCAGATTCTCTTTGTCGTCAGTTTCAAAACTGAAAATGGTGGCGGCAACCCCCACGCAGCCCGCCAGATGATTCCTGTGATTATAGATCGGCGCCACGATCCTCCGAACACCCTTTCTCAACTCCTGATCTTCAAATGCATACCCTTTTTCCTTGATTCGCGTTATTTCCTCTTCCAGCTCATCCAAGTCGATGATGGTGTTTTCAGTCATGGGAGGAAGGCCGATGGTTGTCAGCACTTTGTGCCTTTTTTCGAGGGCCATATCCGCCAAATATATTTTGCCGACGGCAACAGCGTGGAAATAGGGGTACGCGCTTCCGACCCGGTTGTAAAGCCGGATGCCCTCAGTTCCCTCAACCTGTTCTATCAAAACGAGCTGATCCCGGTCCAGGGTGGAGAGTTCAACGGTCTTGCGGGTTTTTTCGGCCAATTCCTGCATCAGGGGTCGTCCAATGGAACGGAGCTTGATTTTATCCTGAAGCCTGTCCCCAAAATAGAGCAGCTTCATTCCCAGACGATAAAAGCCCCTTTGGCCTGTTTTGTCCACAACGCCCCTGTCGCACAATGTATTGAGTATTCTGATCAGAGATTGCCTCGGAATGGAGAGTTTTTCCAGTATCTCTGAAAGGGGCATCGCATTTTCGCTGTCCGCTAGAAGTGCGATGATGTCAAGCGCCCGGTCTACGGCGGGAGTGTGGTTGGATTTCTTTTGGGGCATAGCATAATACCAGATATGAGTCTAAGAGAAACATATATGGTATTATATAAGAACAAGCTCGGATGTCAAGGAGAAATTCCGATGATGGGTCAAAAGCTGTTTGACGTCCGATACGGTGCTGACATAAAGCCCCAATCAGGGCCGAATGTCCACAGCCGGCGTTGCCCTGTTGGCATCCTGGGACCTCTCTTTGTTTGTCTTACCGAGCCGTGGAAATGATAATTGAGATGGCCAGGGGATGCGGTTTGAGGTCGATGCAGGCGATCTTCATTATTTCTGCTACCGCCTTTTGCAATCTATAAAAAAAAACCACAAATCCCCTTCAAGTGTTTCTGCTGATACCGGCCTCCGAAACCCCCTTCCTCTAACTGTGGCAGGGGCTTTTTCCTGAATCGATCATATGGCGCTTCTCCTTTTTTTGGCAACAACTTCTGCGGCCTTGATAAAAGGATAGGCTGTTGGGGGCCCAGTCAAGAGCGGGTGGGCCCCGATCTGGGCTGTTAAAATTGAATTTACAGTCATTCTATTCTGGATGGCGAGACCTATGAGATTAAATTGTCAGAGAATTTTACAGATTGTAAAATCTGGCGATGGACAAAAGCCTAACAATTTAGAAAAACCCTCGTTCCCACGCTTGAATTCTTACTGTGTTTATGAAGTGTTACGCCAGTTCTGAGACCCTTCGTGGATTTTGGCACATCTATTGCTTTTCACGACTAAGGGTGAGTAGAAGTTGCCGGCCGGACGAAATCGGCGGCAGTCCGGGAATATGGGAGGTTGCGTTATTAACAGGGAAAACGAAAATAAATTCACCATCTTGATAGCGGACCGGAATCCGAATGTGAGAGAGTTCCTGAAGCGAGAGATGATGGCTGAAAGCTACAGGGTCCGGCTGGCAAAGGACAGCCGGGAGGTCTTGAAATGGGTCTTCAGCCAGGCGCCACTTGATCTCCTTATATTGGACCCGGATCTGCCGGATGGGGAAGAGGTGGAGCTGTTTAAACAAATCAATGACCGGATTTCCTCGCTACCGGTGGTGATTCATTCTTTTAAAACAGATTATGCTGACTATCCGGAAGCCTTAATCACAACAGTCTTTGTGGAAAAACAGGGGAACAGTACCGAGTATCTAAAAAAAGTGGTATCAGAAATGCTGAATTATGTGTGAATTTTGACCTTTCTCCCGAACCATACCCCGAACTCGTCTGTACAAAATACCTTGACAAACTATTTTAAACAGGCTCTTTTTAACGCCGTTATGATGAATCTCCGCACACGTATATATCTTCTCTTGACCGCTCTGGTGCTTGTTACCTTAATGGGCGGGCTTGTAATGGTATGGTACACATACCGAATGGAAGGGCTTCTGACCCACATTATCTCTAAGAATATAGCTGCCTTTTATGCTGCGGAAGGGCTGGAAATTGCTCTTGTGAATCAGAAGGGGTTTGTTTCGTACTATTTCTTGGATGGTGATCCGGACTGGCTCAGACAATTAGGGGAACACCGTCAGGTTTTCAAGGAGCGACTCAAAGAAGCAAAGGCCCTTGCTCAGAATGAACCTCAAATGGAGGCCATTTCACAGATCGAAGGGGAATATGGGCGCTATGCCCTCTTTAAAGACCAGGTTATTCTGCATTATAAAGAGGGGGATCGTGAATCAGGCGCCAGGCTTCATAAGGAGGCGCGAAACCAGTTTTTCAGGATATTTGACTTCTGCGAGGAGTATAAGACCCTTCACAGGGAGACCATCGAACAAGCGAGAGACAAAAGCCTCATGCAGGCTGGAAACCTCAGGCTTGTTGCCGGAACAGCCATATTAACCGTCCTGATTTTGGGCGTGCTACTGGCCTTTGTTTTGACAAAACAGATTTTGATTCCCATTCGCAGGTTGGCTTCAGAGGCAGACAGGCATGTGAAGCCGATCGGCGCAGGAGATGAAGTCAATGTCTTGAGCCAAAGCGTGCGTGGTCTGATCAAAGACGCAGACCATACACAGGCCGCACTTCAAAAAAGCCAGGAGACCCTCCTGCAGGCGGAAAAGATGGCATCGGTAGGGAAACTGGCAGCAGGGATGGCCCACAGTGTTCGCAATCCCCTTACTTCCGTAAAGATGCGTCTCTTTTCTCTTAACAGGGCGCTTGAACTCTCCCCCATCCAAAGGGATGATTTTGAGGTGATTTCCGAGGAAATCCGCCACATTGATACGATTGTGCAGAACTTCCTTGAGTTTTCCCGCCCGCCCAAGCTCAAGACACAGAAAATCAGCCCGTCAGAGGTTGTAGACCTGGTCCTCCAACTGCTTCGCCACCGCCTTGAATCCTACAACGTGGCGGCATCAGTCAGTCGTCAGACTCCCCTTCATGAAATTCAGGTGGATCCGGAACAGATAAAAGAGGTGCTGATCAACCTCTTGGAGAATGCTTGCGAGGCAATGGAAGGGGGCGGTGCCATTGTTATCCATGAAGAAGAAGGCTTCAGAGAACCTTATGGACCCGCTGTTATTATCCGGGTAACCGACACCGGACCGGGGATTCAGAAGTCAAACCGGGAAAAGGTCTTTCAACCCTTTTTCACCACCAGGGAGGAAGGAACAGGCCTGGGCCTGAGCATCGCCCGCAGGATCATGGAAGGCCATGGGGGGAGCTTGGAACTGATATCTGAGAGGGGGGAGGGAACTACCTTTATCATCACCCTGCCCATAAAGGAGTCTTAACCTTGAGCACTATCCTGATTATTGATGACGACGACCAGTTGCGGGTCAGTTTCCAGAGACTTCTGAAGGAAGAGGGCTATTCTGTTGACAGTGCCCCATCCGGTGAAGTGGGTCTCAATCTGGTCAAATCGAAAACCCCGGATCTGGTTATTCTGGATATGCGATTACCTGGAATGAACGGCCTCGAAACCTTTAGACACATCCATGCCATGGAGCCCAAACTCCCTGTTATCATCATGACGGCTTTCGGGACCACCGAAACAGCCATCGAAGCCACAAAGATGGGGGCCTTTGATTACATTCTCAAACCTTTTGATATCCCTGAAATGTTAGGCATCATAGGACAGGCTCTGGAAGCGGGCCGATTTATGCGTTCGCCGGTAGATATGAACGCCACTCCTGACAATGCGTCGCGGGAGGCCATCATCGGCCGCAGTAAACCTATGCAGGATGTTTACAAGGCCATTGGACGAGTATCTCCCACCGATGCAACAGTGCTTGTACGGGGTGAATCGGGTACAGGGAAGGAGCTGGTGGCCAGGGCCATTTATCAGCACAGCCTTCGGGCAAACAAGCCTTTTCTCGTCATCAACTGCGTTGCTATCCCAGAGAATCTGTTAGAAAGCGAGCTTTTCGGATACGAAAAAGGGGCCTTTACCGGCGCGTCCCACCGGCGTGTGGGAAAGATCGAACAGGCAAACAGCGGTACGATATTTTTGGACGAAATCGGCGACATGCCTTCCAGCATACAGGCCAAAATATTGAGGCTTCTACAGGAAAAAAGCATAGAACGCCTCGGAGGCAGAGACACTATCCCGGTGGATGTGCGGATTATTGCAGCCACCAATCGTAACTTGGAAAAAGCCCTTTCCGAAGGTCGCTTTCGTGAAGACCTCTACTACCGCCTCAAGGTGGTCACCATCTCACTCCCTCCCCTTCGAGAGAGGTCCGGCGATATCCCACTCCTGACAGAATACTTCCTGGCCAGGTCTGCCGCAGACTTCGGCGTGGATAACCCCGGGATTACAGAAGAGGCTATTTCGGCACTCAGCGATCATTCATGGCCGGGCAACGTGCGGGAGATCGGCAACACCCTGCAGAAGGCGTTGATATTTAACAGGGGCGCTCCCGTTCGACCAGAAGATATCGCCCAGGTCATCAGCGGTATGGATACGGTGGGAGATGGTGAAACAATAGAAAAATCTGTCTCCAAATGGGTCCACGAGGCCCTCACCTCAAAGGATACGGCGAATCTGTTTGATTCATGTATGAACAGGTTTGCCACTATTCTAATCAGTGAGGCCCTCAACCTCACAGGTGGCAATAGGTCCGGCGCAGCCAAACTCTTAGGCCTTTCAAGACCCACCCTTCATTCCAAGATTGAAAAATTTGGCCTCAAATTCGAAACATCGGTGAGCAACCTCCCGTCAAAAAAAGAAACATCATAAAAAAAACGCCCTGTGAAACTTCTGGCAAAACGTCCTTAATTTTTAGAACACAACAGCCCTTCCTTCAGGATCACCGCTTAGAATATGCCCAGTCTTTACAATCTGTAAAAAATATCGACATCTATTTTCTGACATCAAAACGTCAACAACCATTCTGCCCCAGTATTTCCTATTATTTTTAAACAGTTATAAGAAATCCACGGCCCTCCATCTCTTGGCACAGTTATTGCCATTAGAAACAACTCTAAAGATCTTTTCACCTTACCCACGCAAAAATTGAAATCCTTACCGCAGAAAATAGGATAGGAGGAAAAATGTTTTTCAAGACTAAGGGGTTCCTGCTCTGTATTGCATTTTCGCTGGGAGTTATTGTTATGCTCTTACCCAGACCGGAAGGCACGAAATTTTCGATTACCGGCGATAGCGATCAAAAACTCTTTCAACAGGTAAGCCAATATTTCAAAATAGTATCCCCTGAAGAAGATCCTGAAGCAGGGTACATGGTGGAGGCAAAATTCCCCGGCACTAAGGAAGCTACCGGGGAATTTCTTAAGGAGAAAGCTGCGGAATCAGATATGAAGGGGGTTCATGTTGTCTATGAGAACGGCCTCTCTCCAAAAGCAATGAGATTTCTGGCCGTCTTGGTGGTACTGGTCTTTCTCTTTGTGGTGGAACCGATACCCCTCGAAATCACGGCCATCTGTATCGGCGTTTTCTTGGTCATAATGGGGGTCACTGATGTGAAAGGGGCCTGGGCCCCCTATATGCACCCGGTGGTCGTGTTTATCATGTGCTGTCTCATATTTGCCATATCCTTGGAAAAGGCGGGAATTACAAAGCGATTAGGGTATTTCATCATAAAAAAAGCTGGCAGCAGCGTTGTCAAATTTACCTTTATCATCTCCATGGGGCTTGGCATATCCTCTTCCTTCATGCATGACGCGGCGGCCTGCGCGGTCGGAATCGTCACCATGATTCCCCTGATGAGGGCCGTTGGTATCGAACCTTACACCAATACTGGAAAGTTTATGATGTTATCCTTACCGTTTGCCTGCTCCTGCGGGGGTATGGGGACCCTTGTGGGCGGTGGCCGCTGCATGGTCGCGGCCGCATTTCTTAAGGAATTTACCGGTATAGAAATAACATTCTTCGATTGGATCTTGTATTGCATGCCGATCGCAATTATTACCGTGCCCGCATCCGTTATAATCCTCTATTTTGTATTCCGACCCGATCCCAAATTCAAACTTCCCGAATTCGACGAGGCGATCGGTCCCTGGAGCCCCCTGGAAAAGAAGGCTGTGATTATCATCGGCCTTTCATTTATCCTGTGGTTAACAAAGGGACTCCATGGTATCGATTACTCTGTAACGGGGATGCTGGGTGTAGGCGCATTGGTCCTTTTTGGAGTCCTGAAATGGCAGGACATTCACGAACATCTTGAGTGGGGAACGGCCCTGTTCATCTTTGGAGGCGGGATTTCTCTCGGTCTTGCAATGGGCTACTCAGGGGCCGCAAAGTATTTTGCCTATCTATTTTTTCCACTGGTACAGGGGGGGGGCTGGCTCATCCTCTTTGCAGGGGTCGGACTCTTTGGGGCCCTTGTGACCAATGCCATGGCCAATGTGGCTGCGGCGGCCCTGATCTTGCCCATTGTGATCCCCATGGCCCAGTTAGAAGGGGTAGATCCCATTGTGATGGCGCTTTGCCTTGGTACTGCTACCTCCTTTGCCATGCTCCTGGTAATCGGTTGTCCCCCCAATGCCATTGCCTACAGTTATAAGTATTTCAAAGCAAGTGACCTCACCAAAGCGGGCGTTTTCGCAACTCCCATTTTGTTAGGGCTTTTGATATTGGTGGCCGGCATATGGTGGAAGATCCTGGGGTTGGTCTAATTTGGAAAAAATTCGCATGTTAATTGTTGATGATGAAGACGCCTTTCGCCGGACCATAGTCAAGCGTCTGAAGAAAAGGGGTATATCCATTGAAGAGGCGGGAAGCGGAGAAGAATGCCTGTCGATTATCGAAAAGAAACCTATGGATGTGGTGGTATTAGACGTCAAGATGCCTGGCATGGATGGTATTGAGACCCTTCATCATATCAAAAAGAAACATCCTAAGACCGAAGTTATCATGCTCACAGGCCATACAACCACCCAGGATGGTGTGGACGGCATTAAGACAGGGGCATTCGATTATCTCAGCAAGCCCATAGAGTTAGAACACTTATTAGGCAAGATCAAGCAGGCCCATGAAAAGATCCTGCGAGAGGAAGATAAAATCAAAGAGGCTGAATTCAGGGCCAAAATGGAACAACAGATGATAGCCACCGAAAGGTTGGCTTCTTTGGGCACCTTAGCAGCCGGGGTGGCACATGAAATCAATAACCCATTGGCCATTATCAAGGAATCTGCCGGTTGGCTGAAGCTGATTCTCAATAAAGAAGAGATGGCAGGCATGACGCGCAAGGGCGATTTTGAAATGGCCCTGGGAAAGATAGAAAAGGGTGTGGAAAGGGCCAGGAGGATCACACATCAGCTCTTGGGGTCTGTCAAGCAAACCGATTCTGTATGCTCTGAGGTCAACTTAGAGGAATTATTGGGTGAGACAACAGATCTGATTCACAAGGAAGCCGGAAACAAGGATATTGAGATCAGCCAGCAAATCGATCCTGCCGTCGGTTCTATCTGGACCGATCCCTACAAGCTGAGACAGATCTTGATTAATCTCCTGACCAATGCCGTTCAGGCAGCCGGATCGGGAGGTAAGATCATAATAACGATTGAACCGGGTGATGAGAAAATAGTTTTTATAGTGCGGGATACGGGTCAGGGTATCCCCAAGGAAAACCTGAACAAGATCTTCGAGCCTTTTTTCAGCACAAAATCTCCTGGTGAAGGCACGGGTCTCGGTCTGTTCGTTACCCGCAGCATAGTTGAGAAATTAGGTGGGGAAATAGATGTGGAGACTCAGTTGGGTAAAGGTGCCAGCTTTTGCGTGCAACTCCCACGGTATCAGAAAACAGACGAAAAGCCGGCTCAAAATAATCATGTGGACGACCTAAAGAGGGTATTTGAGACGAATTGACTTTAACAGCTTCCACAGTTTCTGCTACAATTCCATCTGTAAAACAGGGTATAATAAGGAGAAAATAGCCATGGTCAAAATACCTGCCAGTGTACTCGTTGTGGATGACGAAAAGGACTTCGTGGAAATGCTTTCTCTGAGATTACAGGAGGCAGGAGAAAAAGTTTCCACGGCCTATAGCGGAAAGGAGTGTCTCGAAATCTTAGAGGCCTCCCCTATTGATGTGGTAATTCTGGATATTAAAATGCCGGGGATGGACGGGATCGAAACCCTGGGGGAGATAAGAAAAAGATTCCCTATAATCGAAGTCATTATGCTGACAGGTCATGGCAGCACCGAGACGGCCGTCGAAGGGATGAAATTAGGCGCTTTTGACTATCTCTTAAAACCTGCGGACTTTGACGACCTTTCTGCTAAGCTGGAACGCGCCAGAAAGAGAAAAGATGAACAAGAGGAACGGATCAGAAAGGCAGAGCTCACTCTCCTCTTAAGAAAAGGAGGGAATATCTAATTCAACGTTAGAGTCTACAATAAGTTACCATGAAAACTTCTCTTTATATAAACCTTCAAAGGAAGATAATACTCATTGTCTTAGTGGTTTCCCTCGCCCCTCTTATCCTCTTGGGCGGAACCATCTATTACCAGTTCGCACGGATGTATAAGGATAAGATCGAAGAACAGATAAAATATCGTGCCAAGGCTCAGGCAGAAGCCGTAGATGTTTTTTTGAGAGAACGTATTACCCTTCTAAACACCGTGGCCAGCACCCATACCTTTGGTGAACTGACTGATGAAAAGCATCTTTCCGAAATATTTTCGGTCATGAATTCAAAGGGGGGAGCCTTTGTTGACTTAGGTATCATTAATAATAATGGCCAGCAAGTAGCCTATATGGGGCCCTATGATCTCTTGGGGCTAAACTACTATCAGCAGCCCTGGTTTGGAGAAGTCGTGAGCAAAGGAATATACATAAGTGACGTATATTTCGGCTATCGACAGCTACCTCATTTCATCATTGCCGTGCTCAGACAGAAAAACCAAAATACCTGGATCATGAGGGCAACTATTGATCCGGATGTCTTTTGTGCAATCGTGAAATCTGCCCAGGTGGGAAAGACCAGTGATGCCTACATCGTCAACAAGGAAGGGGTCTACCAGACCCGACCCCGCTTCGACGGCAAAATACTATCTAAATCCCATTTGGATACGGCCCTGTTTGGGAGAGGAGCCACCGTTATTGAACAGAAGGATGGCCAAAAGGGGGAAGTCCTTTATGCCGGTTACTGGTTAAAGACCCCCGGATGGCTCCTGGTCATCAGCCAGGAGGTAGCCGAGGAGATGAGCGGGCTGTTGGTGACCCGAAATGTAGAAATCATAATTATTGGGCTTGGCCTCCTGGTCATCATAATGACGACCGTTTTTACTACCCGCCTTTTCGTCAGACGGCTGATTGAGGCGGATAACAAGGTAAACGCCATGAATGCGCAACTAATGCATTCGGACAAATTGGCAGCCCTGGGTAAGATGGGGGCAAGCGTTGCCCACGAGATAAACAATCCTTTGGTTGTCGTAATGCAAAAGATCGGATGGATGGAAGACCTCTTGGACGAAGAGGATCCCGAGAAGAGCAAGAACCTGGAGGAATACAGGAAGACCATTAATAGAATAGACCATCACTTAGAAAGGATCCGAAAAGTGGTCCACAATATGTTAGGGTATGCCCGAAGAATGGAACCTCGTCTGGAAAATGTTGACGTCAACGATACCCTGAATCAGACCATAGACCTGCTGGAAAATTATGCCCGTATTAATAATATCGACATACAGACGGATCTGGCTTCTGA
The DNA here is from genome assembly GCA_964588535.1 of uncultured Desulfobacteraceae bacterium. Taxonomy (GTDB): domain Bacteria; phylum Desulfobacterota; class DSM-4660; order Desulfatiglandales; family Desulfatiglandaceae; genus NaphS2. The sequence goes on along the minus strand of CAZPQA010000062.1, from coordinate 4,011 downwards.
TGTTCCGATCATTGCCAGCGACCAGGCTCAGCTCCAGCAGGTATTCCTGAATCTCATATCAAATGCGACCGATGCCATAGGCAAAGAAGGATTAATCGAGATAAAAAGCAGAAAAATCGATTCCCATATAGTCGTCACCGTATCGGATGACGGGCCGGGGATTCCCAAAGATCGTCAGAGTAAGGTTTTTGAACCCTTCTTTACAACAAAAGATACAGAAAAGGGAACAGGTCTCGGTCTTTGGGTCAGTTATGATATCATGGAAAAAATGGGGGGAACCATTACCGTTGAGAGCAAAAAGGGAGAGGGGTCCACGTTTACCGTGAAAATCCCCGTTGTTCTCCCTGAGAACCAATAGTGGACAGATCTCTGACAACAACCAACACAGACTGTCTATCAAGGAGGTGTCATGGAACTTTTCAGTATTTTAGTTGTGGATGATGAGGAAGATTTTGTCGAGACCATGGTCAATCGTCTCAAAAAAAGAACAATAGATGCGGTAGGTGCCCTGAGTGGCGAGGACGCCCTCGAACTGATGGGAAAAAGAGAGTTTGATGTGGTCATCCTGGACATCAAGATGCCCGGTGGCATGGATGGTATCGAAACTCTGAAGGAGATTAAGAAAGTCCAGCCTCTTGCGGAGGTTATCCTGCTTACCGGGCATGCCTCTGTAGAAAGCAGTATCGAGGGGATGAAATTTGGGGCCTTCGACTACGTTCTCAAACCCATAAAGCTGGAAGAGCTTTTCCCAAAGGTGGCCCAGGCCTTTGAAAAAAAAGATGTTCACAATCAGAAGATCCGAAGCGCCAAGATCAAGGAATCGCTCCGATACTGGTAGCCTTCCTGGCTTATCCCTTCGGTATCCCGGGCTTTAACTGAAATTTGAGTCTAACGCCGAGATTGGCTAAAAGGGGGCGTTTTGCAAAGGTCTCAGAATATCGGTCTTCAGGAGTTCAAATTGTTCCCGGTCCCCTCTACTCCCACCCTTTACAATCTGTAAAGACATCGTTGAAAATTCGTTCAATACGTTCCGTTTCGCGTGTCATGAGCTCAGCGAACTCACCCTCACGTGCACCATTTGACCGTGACTGCCCCTGAAAAACGATGCCTTCCCCTGAATTTCGATTCAAAAATGCCCATAATCTTGAAAAGTGTCAGTGTCCTTTACAAATTGGAAAAGCGAGGAAGAAAGCTAAATTCGCAATTCCGGGTTAAGGGTCTATCCGCGAGATATTGAGAAGATGTAATTATTCGATAAAATACGTTTGCAAACATATCTGCCTAAATAAAGGTATATTTCCACCATAAAATAGATATTACAACGAATTTATGTGAAAAGATGATTTCTGTTAAAAGTTATTGCAAAAAAATATATTTTGCTACAATAAGGGCGGACCAGATACTTTTTTCTACAGGAAAAAATATTCCGCTACGGTGATCCGGTGAAAAATATAAAAATCGACCCAACTGAGGGGCTTAGGCTGGTAGGTTACGGTGAGTTAATTCGGCGGTATTTTCTCAAGGTCATGCGCCCATAAGGTCTCGAATGTCCCTCTCTATCCTGGCTTTGTAATATCGTACCGCTGAGTCATTGGTCATTATCATATCCAGTTGTCTGGTGTGGAGGGTGAGATAACCGAGGATCTGGAGACGCTCTTTCATATATTTTTTTTCATGATGCTCAATGCGGGCAATGAGATTGTCTTCTCTTACCGCCACCCTGAAATCATATTTTTCCAATATTTCTTTTATGAAATGAGCCCTCTTCAATCGTCTCTGGTAGTCGGTGGCTCCCCCCTTGAACTGAAAACCAACATAGTTCTCACTGACCCTGTCACTGACCAATGCCTCCATGGTGGAGAAATGATAACCGAGTCTAGAATTCAGGCTGCAGTAGTTTCTTGAGATCATAAAATAGTTCCGGTCTGCGTACCGTGAACGTACGCCAGGGGTCAGGGCAGTATTCTGGGTTGACCGGAACATAACCGACATAAACCCCTTTCCGTCAATGGCCGGGGGGCCGTCCCAGGGGACAGCGACAAACCCGTCCCAAAAGGCCAGCATGGGGATGGATGCGATATTGTCGAGCTTGACGTGTTTCCCCTTAATCTCTTTATTAAACCCGTCGTCCAGATTCAGGATCCACCACTGCATGGGGACTTTATAAAAAAGCTGTTTGCTGGAGCGTTCGGGAAACTGATGCTCTTTTCCAAATTGAAACATCTCATGCACTGCCTTTTCGTGGCAGAAGCGGGTGATATCGTGCAGTGTACGGCAGTTATCGGGTTTGAAATCAGGGCTATCCGGATCCAAGAGATGGAGTGGCACGATGTGGTGTGCGGCGCCTTTCAGGGCCTCATATACGGGACTCCCCTCCATGAGGTTTTTAGGTGTTTCCGCGCTTTTCAAGAGGGAATCTACCCGCCCCTGGTATACGCGCATCCCTTCTGCATCCACGGTGACCAGGTCGCCGTTTTCCAGCCTGTCCATGACCCCTTCAACCCCGAAAAGGGCAGGGACCCCAAATTCTCTGGCCACATTGGCCAGATGCCCCACAACGCTCCCCTGGCCTGTTACCACTGCTGCGGCCCGGTTCAATAGGGTGGCCCAGCGGGGCAGGGCTTGAACTGCAACCAGGATGCCTCCTTCTGGAAACCGCAGGGCATCCATATCTTTTTTCATAATAAAGACCGGACCTGAGGCGACTCCCGGACTGGCCGGAACACCGCCCCGTAAAATAACAGGGGCGGGTTCATCTTCATCCGCCATCTTAATGTGACGTGTTCGGTGCTCCTCAATCTGCTGCAAGGGCCGACATTGAAGGAGTATGATGGTTTCATCCCTTTGGATGGCCCATTCTATATCCTGAGGGACGCCATAGTAATCCTCCAGCTCCACCGCCACACGCGCCAATTCAAAGGCCTGCTTATCATTCAGGGATGGCGAGGCGCTCTCATCCCCGATAATCTCCAATCTGCAGACCCCTTCATCGGGGTAACAGACAAATTTCTCCCGCTTAGAAGGGATTTCCTTCTGGATGATCTCCATGGGCTCTTCACGGGAGATGACGAAAAGGTCTACCGGAGCGCTCCCATCAACAACCGATTTGGGAAGTCCCCAGACCGAATTGATGACAATGGCTTTATTTCTGAAGTCCAAGGGATTTCTGGAATACATGACCCCGCCGCAGATGGCATCAACCATCCCCATGCAACCCACACACATGGCGGCATCTTCATCGCGGATTCCCCGGTTTAAGCGATAGGTCATGGCGGGCAGGCCATATTTGCTGGCAATGATCTCCTTATAGGCCTGTAATATGTTTTCGCCACTCACGTTCAGTTCAGAACGGTATTGGCCGGCGAATGAGGACCCGCTCAGGTCTTCCCCCAGTGCGCTGCTGCGCATTGCCACTTTGACACCCTTTCCTTCCTCTCCCTCTAAGATGCGGTAGTGCTCTAAAATGGCAGATTCAAGTTCCTCCGGGATAGGTGCTCGAATAATGAGTTGTTGAATGTCCGCGCTGAGGCTGAAAAGCTGGTCCAGGCGCTTTACATCCGTTGCCTGAATACGGCGGGTGATTTCAGAGGGCAGGTCATTTTGTTGCATGAAATGGTCATAGCCTTTGACGGTGACGGCAAATCCGCTTTTGATATGCAGGTGCATCCGATTTTTGAGTTCACCGAGATTGGCCATCTTGGTTCCCACCAGATCTGCCATATCCTTGTTCACCGACTGTAGCGGGATGACCATGGGCCCTTCCTTCAATACGGCCCGATGACGAATGAATGGATTGATTTTCAGTTGGATCTCTTTGAAACACGCATAAAGCGCCTCATATTTTCCCGGAGCCAACTGGTTCAGGTTACTGCTGATCTGCCAGACGTTTGTGGAAATGGAGGTGCAACGGGAGAGAACAAAGGCCATCCCAAAGGGCTGGGTCCCCCTTAAAGCCGCTTCCATTTCAGACATAATGCTGAGGGCCTTATTATTTGCATTTAACAGCAGCTT
>CAZPQA010000061.1:12041-19191 GCA_964588535.1 uncultured Desulfobacteraceae bacterium | reverse complement strand
TTCCTTCCATGTGTCGGTCAAGAAGAGGTCGCTGGTATGTTCAAAGGCCCGGGCTATCTCCAATGAGGGAAAATCGGGGGCATCTTTTTCTCGAGGAATGGGAATGGATCGGATGATGCCGATTTCGGGGAATTTATGTTTCACGGTCACTTGAAATTCAACAAATTCTTCTAAACCCTTGATTTTGCCATTTATGTCCGTCAAAGCATCACAGAAATGGATATAATTGGGCCGGTAGTAATCAAGCACCCGATAAACGGTGTCCAGATCCCGGAAAAGGGGGATCATGCTGTTTTTGTGCGGGGTCCCTTCAGTTAACCCGACAGTCTCCCGCAGAAGCGGCAGGCGCCACTCATCCTGGCTCAGAATGACGCTCCCCAAGTGATCCACCCCTGCTTCAATACATTTTTCCGCTTCCTGCGGGGTCTGGATTTCATAGATCTGAACAATCACAGTTTGCTCCCTTCTCTAAATGAGCATTAAGAGCCGCCAGCATATTCCTTTTTTTCCCAATCGGAAAGCATAAAATTGCGGGTTGCCATGACAGATCAGAGGGACTATGATCGCTAACAGTGATACAGGGAGGAGAACAACAAATGAAAAAGAGACTGCTGGATCTTGGAAAACTGGCCCATCAACTTAAAAAGCGAGGAAAACTTAAACAAGCTGAAGAAACGTATCAAGAGCTCTTGAATCTGGATCGATACAATACCTATGCCCTTGTAGGGCTTGGTGACCTTAAACGAAGGTCCCGGGCGTTTGAAGCGGCAATCGGTTTTTACAGAGAGTGCCTTTCGATTGAACGTGATAACTGGCATGCGCTCGTGGGACTGGGGGATGCCTACCGAGGTTTGAAAGATCTGAACAAAGCCCTTGACGCCTGGTTCAGCTGCCTCAAACTTCGTCCCTATGATTACAAGACCATGACGAGAATGGCCGATTGCCTGAAGAAAAAGGGAGATTTTGAGGGTTCAAAAAAATACTATTTTATGGCACTCAAAAAGAATCCCTGTGATGCCTTTGCCCTCATGGGTCTGGGTCAAATTGCGGTCGCCGAAAAAGAAGATGACAAAGCCCTTGATTTTTTTGAACGGGTGCTTGAGACATCCCCCAATTCCGTAATCGCCCTCACGGCAGCGGCGAATATTTATCGAAAAAAGCGGGCTTTTAAGGAAGCGATCCATCTTTATGATCGAGCACTCAAGATCAATCCCAGGAATTCGCACGCGTGGCATGGAAAGGCCGATTGCCTGCGGGGAAAGAAAGAATTTACATCCGCCATCGGCGCCTGGAACAGAGCCCTGGAAAACGGCATGGACCGCCGGGTAGGTCTCAGCCGGATCGGGGATTCCTACATTCGGCTAAACGATCTCAATATGGCCGAGGCCAATTACAAAAAGGCCATGGCAATTGGGTATGACAAATATGCTTTCTTAGGTATTTCAAAGATCCACGAAATACGGGGACATCCGGAAAAGGCCCTGGAAATTCTATCCATGCTGGCCCGCAGGGAACCCAAAGACCCGCGTATTTATGTGGAGTCCAGAAAGTTCATCAATAAATATCCCGACATGGTAAAAACCTTTTCCATGTCTGACGGCGCAGATGCATAGCAGCATTTTTTTGTGGGCCTCTAAACTGCATTGTCGTTGACTTTGCTTTGTCATTTCCCTAACATGCCGCCAGTCCGGTTGCCCATTGGGCGCCTTTGTTCGTTTCGTTTTTGGAGGTGGGTCCCCCCTTGAGCCGTTCGAAAGTTATCTTCATAGCTCAGAATCAGCCTCTGAACAATGATGTCCAGTTGAGGCAGAGGATGGCGGGTGCAGCCGAGAGGACAGAGCGGCAGGCACACCGGTTTCCGGGCCTGGATCTTCCCGCCATGCAAGCGCAGGTGCATGAAAATACACGCGCCTCCCTGTTGTTTATGGAGGGGCGGTACATGGATCTGCTGGATCTCATGAATTATGTGAGATCCGGTTCCCGCCCTATGAAGATTACCCCCGGCAATGTAACCCGGCACTATTCACTGGCCAATACGGTAACCTTAAACGGCATTTACATGCACCAATACCTGAAGGCCCATGGATACGACCCCATTGTCATTCAAAACTATGCCACCGGCGACCTGGAAGGGTTGCTTCAAGACCCCCCCCCCCTGGCGGTCTGCATCTCTTCAAATTTTATCCTGATGAACGACATCAAGGAAATGGCCGTCAGAATTAAGAACATAGCGCCCGATGTTGCGGTCATTGCCGGTGGCATGCTGGTCAAAAAGGCCATGCACGCGGGGGAGAATCTCACAAAAGGGACCCTTAGTTTTCTCTCCACCTTCCACGAAAAAGTGGATGCATTTGTTGTGGAAGCAAAAGGAGAGCAGAGCCTTGTGAAACTGCTCAAAACCCTTGAAAATGGGGATGATTTAAGCAAGGTTCCCAACCTGGCCTATTTTGATGAAAAAGGCCGTGTGACCTTCACCGCCCGGCTTGAAGAAGAGATTCACATGGACGAGACGGCCATTGATTGGCATAACATTCCAAAAGCCTATCTGCGCCATACCCTTCCCGCCAACAGCAGCCGGGGATGTTATTACCGGTGTCGTTTTTGCACTTACCACTGGTTGTTCCCGAAGGTGCATTACAGGTCTCTGGAGGCCCTTCGGCAGGAATTGAAAGCCATCAACCGTTTAGGTTTCGTCCGGCATGTGCGGTTTACAGATGACAACTTCACCGCCCGAAGTGACCGGATTAAAGCGGTTCTGGATATGATGATCCATGAAAAATTCTCATTTTCGTGGTCGTCATTTGCTCGCGCAAGCGCTTTGACGCCCGAGCTCGTGAAGCTGATGAAGCAGTCGGGGTGTGAGTTTGTGGATCTGGGGCTGGAATCGGGAAGCCAGAGAATCCTGGATAATATGGATAAACACCTCCATCGTCAGCAGTCTCTTGAAGCCATTGGGTTGCTCAATGATCATGGCATTATCAGCCGCGGCAGTTTTATTATCGGCTACCCGGGGGAAACGCGCGATACGTTTTCTGAAACCATTGATTTCATAAACGAAAGCGGCCTTCCTTACTATCAGCCCTATCTCTTCTATTACACCGCAAACACCCTGGTGCATGAGGAGCGAAAAGCGCTGAATCTGAGAGGTCTCGGTCTGGCATGGGCCCATGAGACCATGGATTCGGTAGAAGCATCCCGCCTTCTGATGCAAATGATTGAGCTGATCCCCGAAAGCTTTACCGATGGCCAATCCTATGTGGAAGAAATCTATAAAATGCTCAGGGGTGAAGGGTATGCAAGAGGGGAAATACGGGAACTTTTCAGGTTGAAACGACAGCTGCAGCTGACCTTGAGAGAACACCCATCCGTAAGGGCGCCCAGTTCAAAATTGGGTCTTTCGCCCCTACGGGAAATGGAGGGGCTGATCAAATAATGCATATAGCCATTCTCAGCGTAAGAGATGAAACATACCACCCCAACAGCAGACTCATGGCGGCAGCGGTTGAAATGGGGCACAGGATTTCGCTCATCCATACGAGGGACTGTCTTTCCTGCATTCAGGAGGGCCAACAGACGGTCAGGTTGCCTGAGCCTGATTTTCCGGAGCCTGATTTTCCGGACATTCTTCTGCCGAGAGTGGGGGCGACCATCAACGACTATGCCCTGTCGGTGGTGAGGCACTTTGAGCTTTCCGGAACCCGGGTGGTCAATGGTTTTGAATCGATACTCATGGCCCGAAACAAATTTATGGGCCTTCAACGGCTGGCAAGGCAAGGTGTCAGCGTTCCTGATACTTATCTGGCGGTAACCCAAGATGGGTTTGAAAGATCAGTGGAACAGTTGGGCGGGTATCCGGTTGTGGCCAAAATGCCCAGCAGCCGCCAGGGCAACGGGGTGATGCTGGTTGAAAACCAGGCCACCGCTTCTTTTGTTATGAACAATCTAATGGATAACACACGGGGGATTCTGGTTCAGGAATATATTCCGCCTGAAGGTCGTACAGACATTCGCGCTTTCGTGCTGGGAGACCGGGTTTTAGGCGCGATGGCCCTGGAACCGGCTCCGGCGGATTTTAGAACCAACATCCATCTCACGGGACAAGGACGGATGATAACGCTCAGCCCCGACCTTTCGAAACTGGCGGTGCGGTCATCCCGCGTGCTCGGGCTTGAAATTTCGGGTACGGATATCATAATCGACAAAAATGGTTTACCCAAAGTGATTGAGGTGAATTATTCACCGGGATTCAGAGGGATTGAGCACGCCACCGGCATAGACATTGCGAAGCGGATCATCCATTACGTAACGTCAAAGAACTAAGGAGTTTTTATGCATATCGCATTTTTGATGGATCCTCTTATTTCCATAGATCCCGAAAATGAGAGTACCAGTCATCTCATGTACGAATGTAATCAAAGAGGACATACGGTCTACTTCCTGGAACCTCATGACATTTATATTCGGGAAAATGAGGTCGTGGCCAGGATGCGCAATATTTCGGTATCACCGAACCTGTCCATGAAAAAGTATTGGCGCTCGTTGATACACTGTCTCAAAAAAGATGAACTCATATTTGAGACCGTCGCCGATCTGGACGCGCTCTTTTTGAGAAAAAATCCCCCCATGATTTATCAAACCGTGGAGTTTTTGTCGTCGGTCAGTGACAAAGTGTTTATGATCAACAACACGACGGGTCAAATCAGGGCCAACAGCAAACTCTATATCCTTAATTTCCCGGAAATTATTCCCGAGACCCATGTGTCTCGTGATCCGGCACGCCTCAGAAAAATCATCAATAATTTCGGCGGCGCCATGGTGGTAAAACCCCTCCAACGCTACGGTGGCGAAGGGGTGATTAAAGTGAGCCTCAAGGACCAGGAAAATCTGAATTCTCTGATCAACTATTATGTGCGGGCCTATCGGGCATACCCGGAGCGGGAACCCATTATGGTCCAGGAATATCTGGAAGAAGTTCAGACAACAGGTGATGTACGGATTCTTCTGCTCAATGGGGAAATTGTGGGCGCCATGCGGCGAAAACCGAGCAAAGGGGATTTTCGAACCAATATCCACGCGGGCGCCCGGGCCTACAAACATGACATTACGGATCAGGATCGTGCCATCTGCCAGGTGATCCGGGACAGCTTGAGAAAAGAGGGCCTGTTTTTCGTAGGGGTTGACGTGATCGGTAACAAGATGGTAGAAATCAACTGCCTGAGCCCCGGAGGAATTCCACGGATTAACCGTTTGGATGGGGTAAAGATCGAAGCCATGGTGGTCGATTTCATCGAACAAAAGGTTTCCGAACTGTAGGGGCAGACCTGAGTGTCTGCTTTGGCTGTGCTGGACGCACATTACGGGCGAATGGTCATTCGCCCCTAACCCGAAGATTCAACAGAAGAAAGGATGACAAATGCGCCGTATGAATGAAAAAACAAACAGGTTGTCTGGTTCGTGGGTCGGAATGATTTTATGTGTCCTGATGCTGATGGCGAGTTTTCATTTTTCAACATCGAGGGCTTCCGCCGCGGATATGCTCAAAATGGGTGTTTTGCAGGAACCCAAAACCTTGAACATCTGGAGAGCGGGGGATCGTTGGTCACTGAAAATCCTGGGGCTCATCTATCAACCCCTGTATGTGAGGGACCCCAAGACACTGGATCTGGTTCCCTGGCTGGCGGCAGCACCGCCTGAGTTTGATTCAAAAAATCTCTGCTACACGGTTAAACTCAAGCCCGCCAGGTGGTCGGACGGCACGGAATTGACCTCCGAAGATGTGGCCTTTACCGGACGGATGATTCAGGAATTCAAAGTGCCCAGATATATTTCCAAGTGGAAGTTTATCAAAAAAATTGAAACCCCGGACAAACACACCATAAAGTTCTATCTGGAAAGTCCCTATGCTATCTTTGTCTCCCGAACACTCACCACGCCTATTGTGCAGAAAAAGCAATGGGAGGCAATAATCGAAAAAGCCAAAGGAACGGAAAAACCCCTTCGAACGCTTTTGCGGCACAAGGTTAAGAAGCCCATCGGCAGCGGCCCTTTTACGTTGAAGGACTGGCGGTCGGGCGCCTACATTTACGTGGTAAAAAACGAGATCTTTTTCGGCTCCGGCAAAACCATCAGCGGACACCTTTTAGGGCCTCACATCGACGGGATCATTTTCAAGGTCTACGGCACGTCGGATGCCGCTATACTGGCATTGAAAAAAGGGAGCATCGATATGTTCTGGTGGGGAATTCAGCCGGGATATATGGAAGACCTGAAAGCGAACCCCGATATGGAGATCTTCACCAACGAAAAAAGTGCGCTTTATTACCTCGGGTTTAACGTGAGAAAACCGCCCTTCAATGATGCCAGCCTGCGGCGGGCAGCGGCAACCCTGGTGGGGGAAGACTTCATCATCAAACGGATTCTCCAGGGGTATGGTTTGAAAATGTATTCCATTGTTCCTCCCGGTAACACGTTCTGGTACTGCCCGGATGTTCCAAAGTATGGTGTGGGACTTAGCCGGGAAGGTCGCATTAAAAAGGCCTACCAGATTCTTTCAGATGCCGGTTACACCTGGCAGATACCCCCCATCGACAACTCGGGGAATGTGGTTAACGGCGACGGCATCATGCTGCCTGACGGGAAGCTCATGGAGAAATTCACCCTCCTGACGCCACCGGCCGATTACGACCCCCATCGCGCCATGTGCGGCATGATGATGCAGGAATGGCTCAGAATGCTGGGCATACCCGCTTATTCCAAACCCATGGCATTCGGAGCACTGATCGAACAGGTAAAAGTGCGCAGGGATTTCGATGCATTCATCCTGGGATACGGCAGCCTGTCCCTGGATCCCGATTATCTGAGAAACTTTTTTATTTCAACAAATGACAAGCGCAGAGGCTGGAACATGAGCGGTTATAATAATCCGCACTTTGATAAAATTGCGAACCAATCCGCGAAAACCATGAACCGGGACGAACGGCGAAAACTCATCTGGGAAATGCAGAAGATCATCATGGGTGATGTACCCTATATGCCCCTGTATAATCCAAAATTGATTGAGGTTGCCCGGAAAGGCAAATTCACGGGTTGGGTTCAAATGCTCGGTGGCATTGGCAACCTGTGGTCTTTCTGCCAGCTGAAACCGCTTTAG
>CAZPQA010000061.1:0-11941 GCA_964588535.1 uncultured Desulfobacteraceae bacterium | reverse complement strand
CAGATCACCATCATTTTTTTTGTGATCCTGACGGTGCTGTTCCTGCTGTTCCGCCTGGCGCCGGGGGACCCGGTTTCCCGAATGGTGGACCCGGATATGACGCCCGAGGATTCACAGCGCCTCATTGTTCAGCTGGGGCTGGACAAACCTCTGGGGGTACAATACCTCATATACCTCAAGAATTTTTTTAAAGGTCAATTCGGGTATTCATTCCACTACGGAGAGCCGGTGGTGGACATCATCTGGGCCCGACTGCCCAATACGGTTTTACTCTTTACCACCGGCATTATTTTATCCGCCCTGGTGGGTATTTTCCTGGGCAAAATTGCGTCCTGGTACAAGGGGAAAAGAACAGACAGCATTATGACCGTGGGGGCACTGGTGACCCATACGCTCTTCCTGCCTTGGCTCGCGTTGATCCTGATTTGGGTTTTTGCCTATAAATTCAGTTGGTTTCCCATTAACGGCATGATCTCGGAGGAGGTATGGCTGGATCCTGATAACGGTTTCATCGCCAAAGCGCTGGATGTTATGTACCATATGGTGTTGCCGCTCTCCACCCTGTTTCTGATCCATTTCGGCGCTTATCTGTTAATCATGCGAAGCAGCATGCTGGAAACCCTCAAAGAGGATTATATCCTCACTGCAAGGGCCAAGGGCCTTGATGAAAAGATGATTCGGAACAAACACGCAGCCCCTAACGCGGCGCTTCCGGTGGTCACCAGCGTGGGCCTCAGCCTGGCTTTTTCCATCAACGGGGGGGCGCTCACGGAAACGGTTTTCACCTGGCCCGGCATTGGCCGGGAATTGGTGTTTTCGGTCAGTCAGAACGATTACCCTTTGGCACAAGCCTCTTTTCTGTTGATCGCCATTGTGGTTTTGCTTGCCAATCTGGTGGTGGATGTTCTGTACGCCTACCTTGATCCAAGAATCAGATACTAAACGGGAACCTTCATGACAGCAGACCCTTCAAGCAGCGAAACAAGCGCCCGGGAGCGCCACCCGTGGCTTAATTCATTTCTGGATGGGTGGGCCATATTCAAACAGAGCCTTCTGGGCCGAATCGGCCTGACCCTGCTGATCATATTTGCTTTGATGGCCATTTGCAGTTACATCCCACCGCTGATCAACCCCATGTATAACCCCATGACCGGAGTGGATCCGGATATCTCCAGCTGTACGCCACCCAGTTGGCGGCACTGGCTGGGAACGGATTTCATGGGACGGGACATTTTCAGTCAACTCCTGGCGGGCGCACGCATCGCCTTCATGGTCGGCGTTTCCGCTGCCGTCATGAGTGTGGTTCTGGGGACGGCTATCGGCATGACCGCCGGGTATATGGGAAAATTCATGGACACCCTGCTCATGAGAATGGCCGACATGATCATGGTTATGCCCACCTTGTTGTTTGTTTTGATCATCTCTTCCGTTTTTGGCCAGCTTAACATCTGGACCATTGTTATTATCATCGCCCTGTTCAGGTGGCCCGGCGTCTCCCGAATGATTCGCGGTCAGACCCTTTCCCTCAAGCATCGCCCGTTTATCGAAGCGGCCAAAATGGCTGGGGCCGGCCATTTCCGGATTATCTTCAGGCATATCATGCCCAATGTGTTGCCCCTGGCATTTTTGTTCATGACATTCCGGGTGACGTCCGCCATCATTATTGAAGCATCGCTGGCGTTCCTGGGGTTTGGTGATCCGGGAACCGTCAGTTGGGGGATGATGCTGCAGTGGGTCTGGAAAACCGGATATATGTTTAAGGCCCCTTACTGGCTTCTTCCGCCGGGGATTTGCATTTCATTGATTACCCTCTCTTTTTATATGCTGGGTCGTGCCATGGATGAAGTGTTGGATCCGAGACTACGAAAGGAGGACCAGACGGATTAAATGGCCCTACTTGAAGTTGAAAATTTAAGCATCGGGTATCGTACCAAACAAGGCTATCTCAAGGCCGTGGAAGGGGTGTCCTTTGCCCTGGATGAGGGACGGTCCTTGGGTTTTGTAGGTGAATCTGGGTGTGGAAAAACCACCATCGGCATGGCCCTGATGGGGTTGATGCCCCCCAATGGTTCTGTTGGGCAGGGACGTATTCTCTTTGAGGGGCAGGATCTTCTGGAAATGACAGAAGCTCAACGAAGAGAAACACGTTGGAGCCAGATTGCCATGATTTTTCAGGCCGCCATGAATGCCATGAACCCGGTGCAGCGTGTGGGGGATCAGATTGCGGAAGCCATCCTGGTGCATAACCCGGCCGTGGAGAAGGAAGCGGCCCTTCACCAGGTGGAAGAACTTTTCGATCTGGTGGGAATCCCACGGGATCGTTTGAGAGGCTATCCCCACCAGTACAGCGGCGGCATGAAACAGCGGGCTATTATTGCCATGGCCCTGGCCTGCAAACCCAAACTGATCATTGCAGATGAGCCCACCACCGCACTGGACGTCATTGTTCAGGATCAGATTCTGGAAGAGGTCAAAAAGCTTCAGAAGGAGTTTAACATTGGCGTCATCTTTATCTCACACGACATTTCCATAGTCGCTGACATGTGTCAGGATATCGCGGTGATGTATGCCGGACAGATGGTGGAATATGGGCCCAGGGAGGCTGTTTTTGAATCACCCGTACACCCCTACACCAAAGCACTGCTCTCTTCGTTCCCCACCATTACCGGCGAAAAAAGTGATCTGATACCCATCCCGGGAGAAACCCCCAACTTGATCCGTCCCCCTTCAGGGTGCCGGTTCGGGGAACGATGTCCCGGGGTCTCCTTAACCTGCTCTGAGGTGCCCAAATGGATCCAGATAGGGCCCGGGCACAAAGCGCTCTGTTGCCATTGCTAAACCGAGAATAAAGGACATTGGAATTCACCCGAGGTCAGTATGGATACAAACGGTAAACCGATCCTCGAAATCAGGGACGTCAGCAAAATTTACAAAACCAAGGCGGGCCTTCTTGCCGGCCGTGGCAAGGATGTGGTGGCCCTGGATCGGATATCCCTTGAGATTAACAAGGGTGAAATTTTCGGACTGGTAGGGGAAAGCGGCAGCGGTAAAACAACGGCGGGCCGCTTGATTGTGAGCCTGGAGGAGACTGATTTCGGCGAAATTCTTATGGATGGCCAACCGGTTACCGGATTGAAAGGAAGATCACTCAAAAAATTTCGAAGCAAAGCCCAGATGATATTCCAGGACCCTTATCAATCCCTCAACCCCCAACGGTCTATTCTGGACACGGTCTCTGAGCCTTTGAACATTCATCGGGTGGGGCATACCAGCAGTAGGAAAGATCGTGTTCGGGAGGCCCTCAAGTCCGTAGGGTTGTCGCCGCCGGATGATTTCCTCTATCGTTACCCCCATCGACTCAGCGGCGGGCAGCGCCAGCGGGTAGCCATCGCACGGGCCATGGTACTGGACCCTGAGTTTGTCATTGCTGATGAACCCACGTCCATGCTGGATGCTTCCATTTCCGCCCAGATATTCAACATCCTCCTGAAGATGCGGAACGAGTTGGGCGTCACTCAGCTTTTTATTACACACAGCCTTGCCGCGGCCCGCTATCTGTGCGATCGGATTGCCGTCATGTACCGCGGCCGCCTGATGGAATTGGGTCAGGCCGACCAGGTTATCCGGAATCCCAAACATCCTTATACCAAAGCGCTCATTGATGCACTTCCCAAATTCGGTCATAGCGGTGACCGAAAGCGGTATGGCACGCTTTTGACCCGGGAACGAAAGGATGTTCAGGAAGTGGGGTGCAATTTTTTTCCAAGATGCTCCCTGGCACAGGAAAGCCGATGTAGCTTGGAAAAACCTGTTTTAGAAGACTATGGGAACCAGCATCTGGTGGCCTGTTTTCTGAGTCAGTTGTAAGCAAGAAAAGCACCATTCCTCTATTTTACCCGAAATCCCATGTTTATCCATGACATTCAACAGATAAAAAATCTGTTTAAGTCTTTCCCGGGCACATTTTTGGGGGTGGGGATGACCGCCTTTTCCCGAATCATACCCGCATCCTTTCTGGAGACCTACCGTATTGTTGCCCTTCACAAGACGGGAGACCTGCCACTGCTGCGGAAGCAGGCACACATTTTTTGTCTTGAAGAGGAAACAGAAAACCCCACGCTTACACCAGGGAAAAATTCCGCGGGCCTTCTGGTTCATCCTCGGACCCAGCGTTTTCTGGATGGCATTTCACACCCAAAATATTTTTTTTTGTACCAGGATTACCCTGAGTTGAGATCCGTTGCCAGGGCCAATGGGTGGAACCTGTTGGGTAATCCACCGCAACTTCGCAAAACTGTTGGAAAAAGAACGTTTTTCAAAAAAATGGCCGCTGAACTGGGCCTCCATCAAGCGCCTGGCGACATTTATTCCATAGAGGCCATTCACAAGAAGGGGTATGAAGAATGGCGCCATCTGCTGGGGCCCGTTTTTGTGGTTCAGCTTCCGGAAATCGAACGGGGTGGTGGCAGGGGAACATTTTTTGTGCGTGCAAAGGAAGATTACCGGCAGCTTCAAGGAAAGCTTGCGGGAAACCGGTGGCGGGGCACACCGCTGGAATCGGTTTCGTTTCACCGGTTTCTGGACGGAATACCGGCGAGCATGGTGGTATGTGTGACCCGTCATGGTACGCTGGTGTCTGCCCTGCAAAGGCAGTTGCTGGATCTTCCCTGCTGCGGGGATTTCGCTGAAGATGGGGTCTTTTGCGGCCATGCCTGGGGTGCTCCCCCCTGGTCTGAGACAGCCCGAAAATCGGCTTTTGAACAAGCGTGTCGCATTGGTGATTTTCTCGGAACCTACGGTTACAAAGGCATCCTGGGTATTGATTTTGTTGTTCAAGAAAAGCAGGGGGAGGCCTGTCCCATTGAAATCAATCCACGTCTGACCGGCGCCCTTCCCATGCTGTCACTGCTCCATCTTCAATCAGGCACAATTCCTTTGGAAGCCTTTCATATGCTGGAATTCCTGGAAATTCCGTACCGGATAGACCGGGATGCATTAAACAGCCGCTACGCTGAAACCATACAGGGAAGCCACTTGCTGGTGTTTCGGCCGCCGGGTTTTGAAAACAGGGACGGCGCATCATTAAAACCGGGTCTTTACGAATATGAACCGGCGAACGGGGGGTTTCGTTTCTTAAAGGGGACATTGGAATATCAGCACATTCAAAGCAAAGACCAGTTTATCCTGTCTGACGGTCCAAGATTGACCACAGATAAAGCATCGCACTGCCGGGATTCCCACAGCAGGCTGTGCCGGCTTCTTTTCTCTTATCCGGTCATGGGTATGAAAGGCGCCCTGTCGCCACAGGCACTTCTGGCAGCGGAATGGGTGCGTGAAAAAACGGCGAAAGGGGATAACCCATGAAACTCCCGTTTGTCATCTCTTTACCCCACTGCTCCGGAAAAATACCAGCGGGGATCCGATCCAACATCGTTCTGACCCGGACGGAAATGGTTGACGCCGTTGATCTGGGCACCCGGGAGATTTTCGCCGGTCTACCCGCTGAAATGGTTTTATGCGCAGAATGGAGCCGGCTGGTGGTGGACTTAAACCGCCCGCCCGAACAGCGGGATGCCAAAGGGCCGGTTGCCCTGGTGGACTACCATGGCCGGTCGATCTATGGGCCTGACGCAATTCCGGGTGAAAGTGAAATCGCACAACGCCTTTCAACATATTACAACCCCTACCACAGCCAACTGGAAAAGGCACTTGCAGAACCGCATATCAAAGGGCTTCTCGATTGTCATTCTCTTAAGGGAATCGGTCCGCCGGAGGCCCCCGATGCGGGAAAAAAAAGAAAGGATATTATTCTGGGCAACAATGGTGGGTGTGATGGAGAGAGCGATCCCCTAAGGGGGGAATGCACCTGCTCACCAGCACTTTTGCGCTTCATGAAACAGGTATTTGAAAGGGCTGGTTTTTCCGTTTCTCTCAATGTTCCCTATGCGGGGGGATTTATTGTCACCCATTATGGGTCCGCCCTGGCGGCCAGGGGCAAGATGGCCCTTCAAATTGAAATCAATCAGAACCTCTATCTGGACCCCGAGACGGAAGAGATTGTTCCGGAGAAAGTGACAGATGTCAGATCCGGAATTTTTGAATGTTTAAAAAAAATCGGAGAGACCATCTGAGAACCGGAATAAATGCTTTGTGGTTTTTCCTTTTCCTCCCCCCCCTTTTTTGATATCCTTAAAGAAAAAACAACTTTTCCGCACATAAGGAGGGTTATTGTGTTCAATGCACTGAAATCTGTCAAGAAAGCGACCGCCTTGTTTTTGATGGCCTTTGTTTCAGCCCTCTTTTCCCCCATGGCAACATCCGCCCTTGAAAAAACCCTGACCAATTCCCTGGGCATGGAATTTGCCCTGATCCCGGCCGGGACTTTTACCATGGGCAGTCCGCCGGATGAACCCGGCCGGGAGCGAGATGAAGTGATTCATACGGCCAAAATCAGTCAGCCCTTTTATCTGCAAATCACCGAAGTGACGGTCAAGCAATGGCGGCTCATTATGGGAAAACCCTTTTTTGGCGGCAAGAAAGGATCCGAGGATATGCCGGTGGTAAAGGTTTCCTGGCAGGACTGCATTAAATTCATAAAAAAACTGAACGCCCGCAATGACGGCGTTTACCGGCTTCCCACCGAGGCGGAATGGGAATACGCGTGCCGGGCCGGCAATACGACTGCCTACGGAATAGGGGACAGCATTGATTGTAACAGTGCCATGTATGCCAACAATACCCTGAAATCCTCAGATTGTGTTGATGCTGTTAAATCAAAGGGACTGCCGCCGGATCAACCGGCGCCTGTGAAAAGTTATGCCCCCAACGCCTTGGGTCTCTACGACATGCAGGGGAATGTCTGGGAGTGGTGCGAGGACTGGTACTATCCCTACAAGCCGGCTGTTGCCGTCAAGCCCCAATCCCAGGGTGAAGCCCCATCCATTGAAACAGGAACCGATAAAGTGCGAAGGGGGGGGAGCTGGTATGGAACCGGCGGCCGCTGCCGTTGCGCCAACCGGAACTACAGCCATTTCGCCAACCGATATCAAACAACCGGATTCAGACTGGTGCGGGAAATTAAATAACCCTTTGATTTTCATCCAATAAGCGAAAATAAACGTGGTCTGTCCCCAATTACATACGATGTTCCCGCTCGGTAATATTTACGCTAAGAAGGTTGGCGTGTGGCAAAATATTACCGTTCGGTAATATTTCACTTGACATACGCTCCACGTCGCAGTATATTCCCGATCGGTAACATGAACACTAAAAGTCCAGAGCAGCTTGGCGCCGCTATTCGCGCAAGGCGCAGACAGTTGAAGGTCACCCAGAAGGATCTGGCGATGACCTGTGGGACGGGTTTGCGCTTCATTATTGATCTTGAGAAGGGCAAGCCAACCTGCCAAATCGGAAAGAGCCTGCAGGTTCTCCAAGCCCTGGGACTCAAGCTCCAGATCGCCAGCCCTGGTGTTGACACTGGCCAAGCTGAAAAGTCATGAATAACTTGATCGTTTATCTGAACGCCGAGAGAGTTGGAAGCCTCGAACAAGACAATAGTGGCTTGCTACAATTCTCCTACGATCAGACATGGCTTGAAAAGCCAAGTGCTATACCCCTCTCCCGTTCACTCCCACTCCAAAGCGAGGTGTTCTCGGGAAAAAAGGCCAGGCCTTTCTTTGCCGGCATACTTCCTGAAGAGGGACCACGAAAAAAAATAGCAGAGATCCTCGGGATCAGTGACACCAATGATTTTGCAATGCTAGAGAGAATAGGAGGCGAGTGCGCTGGTGCTGTCATTCTGCTTCCTGAAGGCGTTGCTCCGACAGATCCGAGAAATGCCCGGTATCGCAAACTGACCGAACCGGAATTGCGACAACTCATAGCCGAGTTACCGAATCGCCCCTTAATGGTTGGTATGGATGGACTGAGACTTTCACTCGCCGGTACACAGGACAAATTGCCCATTATCGTTCATAACGACGAGATATGTCTCCCTCTTGGCGATACTCCCAGCACCCACATACTGAAACCGGAGCCAGATCGTTTTCCGGGACTAGCCACCAACGAGATTTTCTGCATGACTCTAGCGCAGGCAGTCGGCTTGAACACGCCCAATACAGAATTTCGCCCAATCGGAAAGAAACCGTGCATTCTAGTTCAAAGATATGACCGAGTGACTGATGAAACCGGCGGTACGGCCCGACTCCACCAGGAGGACTTCTGCCAAGCACTGGGATTTCCGCCAGAGCGAAAATATCAGGCCGAGGGAGGCCCGATGCTTGGCGACTGCATTTCGCTGCTTAGAGACTGGTCCACTGTACCTGTTCTTGATATTCCTAACTTTATCAATTGCCTGATCTTCAATGTGTTGATCGGTAACGCCGATGCTCACGGCAAGAACTACTCGTTATTGTATTCTGGTGGCGAACGACGGCTATCTCCCTATTATGATCTTGTCTCCACTCTTGCTTGGCCTGACCTCTCCAGGAATCTTGCCATGAAGATTGGTGGCTGCAAATCAGTCAACGCATTCACGATTGGTGACTGGAAGAAGATGGCAAAAAAAACCGGTCTTGGTTGGCCGATGATGCGAGAACGAATGGCGGAAAGCTGCCACAGTATCTTGAACGAGCTTGACGAGGTCCAGGCGCAGACCAAAGAATACAGCGAATCTATGGTGACACAACTTCACAAAACCATAGGGAGCCGAGTGGCCAGAATGCTTGAAGCACTTTCCAAGCAAGATCACTAGCCGAACCAAAGGATTCAGCCGGCTCTCAAGCTCGTGGCTGATCCAAGTCGTTGGGTACTACCAAAGACAGCGGGAAGGGCGGGGGTCAAGTCTGCCGTTGACTCTTAGGGAAGTTCAGGGGTAACATGGCACCACAGAGAAAATAAATGTTGTTTGTCCCCAATTACACGGATGGGTTCTTACGCGGAGCATGGGAACCAGGGAGAAGAAGGGTTTGAGCGCATTTAAGTTTATAAGTTAAGAACGTCCCTGGTCTTCCATGTAAAAGGCTTGCATGTTTGGAAAACAAAAGCTATATTTTCCCTATTACATTGAATCTATTTGAATTATCCAGGAAGCTTTGGGCGGCACTCTCAAAGCCGGGGTTCATTCTATGGAACTTAGCAGGTTGCTTCAAGAAAAACGCCAGGCTGTTATGGCTCTGGCCTCCAGACATGGCGCAAAAAACGTCAGGGTTTTTGGTTCGGTGGCAAGAGCTGAGGCTCGCGCCGAAAGCGATATCGATCTGCTGGTGAAGATGGAGGAGGACCGCAGCCTGCTCGATTTGAGCGCATTGATTGCTGACCTTCGAGAGCTGCTCGGTGTAAAAGTGGATGTGGTTTCAGAGGATGGTCTCTACTGGTTATTGCGCCGAAGAATTTTGAAGGAGGCGAGACCGTTATGAAGAAGGACCCGCGCGTATACCTTGCGCAGATTCTGGAACGTATTGCCCGCATCAACGAGTATACCAGCGATGGCAAAGAGGCTTTTCTGTCTGATCATCGGACCCAAGACGCTGTAATTCGAAATTTTGAAATCATCGGCGAGGCGGCAAAACGGATATCCGACGAGTACAGGAAAAAACACACCGCCATTCCATGGCGTGAACTGGCGGGGTTTCGTGATGTGCTGATTCACCAATATGAGGGTGTCAGCATTTCAGAGATATGGCAAATCATCGAAAAAGACATGGAACCTCTCAGACAAGCTATCCAGGAGATTCTTCCGCCTCTGGATGAACTGGAAAGACAAATCGCCGGGGATGGCGCAACGGATAGCTAGGGATTCGACGACCCTGGAATGTTCCCTCTTAAATTCGACCACCGGTCATTGCGGCAAACGCGGGAAACCGGCCGCTTATTGTAAGTGTTGTTCGCCCTGACAATCAACATGAGGATTTCCCGGGAAATCTCCCGCAACGCCGTTCCGTGGGTGTATTTGTTGTACCGTGAAAAGTTCTTCACGATCTTCTCAAAATAGACCAGCAGGTCAAAGGCCGCCTTGTAGATGGGGAGATGTTCATATTGCGCCAAAAACCAATCCCTCAAAAAAATGTCGCGGACAGGGGGATATATCCCCCTGTACCCCCTCGATTTAAATGACCAAAACGTCAAATGACCCAATTATCCATCGCTTCGGGAACGCACCGCAAAAGCCCTGGAGCGATAGGAGTGGAGGCGGGAGTGCCAGTACCTGCCGCCGCCGTAGAAGGAGAAGTCCCTGGCAAGGGAGGAACCCTTAGTTTCACTTGACCACACCCACCAGCCAGAAGTCTTCAAGAGAGGTGTCATATTGCGGTCCCCTGCACCGCGCTTGTATAGACCTTCCAGTTCATCCATGGAGGGCATCCGCCAGCCCCCCCATCCAGGTTCAGACTTTGGACCCAAGACCTCGCTTCGTTCCAGTCCATACTTTTATCAGGACCCGCTTTCCACTCAAGACCTGTTTTCGTGTCCTTTACTATTCCGTTCGCATAAGCCACATAAATGCCGTCCCGTTTGATGACGTTTGAGGTGGACGATGTTGGGCGGGGCGAGGACGGCCGCTGCGGTACGCTCGCCACCTCAATCCGCTGGTTTTGAGACTCTTTCTGTCTCCTTTCAAATTCCGCCTTCGCCTGCTCGAACTCCCGGCGTTCTTGTGCCAATCTGGCTTGCTCTTGACTGAACCGGCTATCCACCCCTTTCGTGGAAAAGTAAAAATCCCCCGTCAGGGAAGTCGATTCCCATGGAATTTGTTTCCCGTTTGTGGCCCTGTCGATGCGCCGCCTGCATTTCTTGAATACCTGTTCAATGGTCAGTCCCCCATCATCCATGTACTCCAGCAGTGCCGCTGTATAAGGACTGTTCCTTCCCTTACCGTCAAACGCCACCTTGCCCGGCGACGTGGAATAGGCCACAATGGTCCCTTTTGGGGCATCCATGCGTGCCAATCCCGTGGAGCCCGACCTGAAACTCCTTGCCAGTGGATTGTCCCGGCAGGCATCCAGAATGACGATGTTGAAGTCGTTCCCTGCGTTGTACATGACGTCCAGGACCCTTCCTGCATCCACCGCTTCGTATTTGACCTCGGTCTCCTCCCGGATTTCGGCGTCCAGGGGGATGATGTAGTTAATCCCGTTCACCTGAAGTCCGTGCCCCGCATAATAGAACAGTCCCACCCCGCCTTTGCGTAGACTTTCTCCAAACTTACGGATTGCGGCTTCGGTTTCCCTTTGTGTGGCATTCTGTTTGTGGGTGACGGTAAACCCCAGGGTCCGAAGCGCTTTCGCTATGTCATTGGCGTCGTGTACCGGATTTCGGAGCGGCGCCGATCGGTAACTCCCGTTACCGATTACGAGCGCCGTTCGACGTTCCTGGGCGGAAAAGGATAAACTGGGAAAGAAAAGCATGGCGGTAGCCAGAAGGGCAATGGCACAAAGAGTTCCATGTCTCAACATCGTGGCTCCTTCTTTGGAAATGTTCATTGAAAATGATTTGACCGACTACGTTCAATCAAGCTCCGAAAAGGTGCATCAGTAAGCGAAGGTAGTTTCGCAAATCATCATGAAATGGTCAAGCACCCAATTTCCATGGCGAAAACACCGAAACTGAAGGATGCATTCGTCAGCCCTTTATGGGCGTTTTTCGACACCGTGTGTACAGTTTCGTCCTTGGGTGACCTTCGTTGCCGGGCCTCACCAGGGACCAGGGGCATGAGGTTGGGCGTTCTCATGGCGGAGGATAGGGATTGGATGAGAAAGCCGGTTTCCCGTGAAAATGCCCGTGGAGGTTGGAAATAGGGTTGGAAACGTAAAAACAGGGCACAAAAAAAGGGGCTACGCTTTTGACGTAACCCCTTGATTTTTTTATGGCGGACGATGCGAGACTCGAACTCGCGACCTCTGGTTCCGGAGACCAACGCTCTATCCATCTGAGCTAATCGCCCTTT
>CAZPQA010000060.1:0-19634 GCA_964588535.1 uncultured Desulfobacteraceae bacterium | reverse complement strand
GCAGTGGATGATTATTGGAATGGATGACCTGAAGTTTTTTTCGCCTAAAAACAGAAGGGTATCCAAAAAAAACGGATTATTCCATAACAATAAGGAGGTTCGTAATGATGACTCAATCCAATAACAATGTTGCTATCACCAGATATGATGGAACGATAAATGGGATTAGGGAGGGGATCGAATTAATCAACGGGCTTGAAGATATTCGGCCTGGCGATAATGTTTTGATAAAACCAAATGTACTGTGGGGAGCTGGTGGCACCAAAAAAATTCCTAAATACGGCTTTGTCACAACCTCTCGTTTGGTCGAAGGCATAGTCATTCTTTTACGAGAAAAGGGCTGCAAAAAAATTTCCATCGGTGAGGGCTGTATTGCCAATGATGAATTGGCTTCAAATACTTTAAAAGGTTTTGCATGGTCGGGTTTAAAAAGGGTAGCAAGAAAATACGACGTCAGATTGATTGATTTTAATACTGATTCATACGCCAAACTAAAATTAGGCGAAAGCAATGTCCAAGTTGCTCGTGCTGCCTTGGATGCAGATTTCTTAGTTGATGTTCCAGTTCTTAAAACTCATGCAATGACCAAAGTATCCTTAGGCATGAAAAACTTAAAAGGGTGTTTATCGATGAAATCCAAGAAAAAATTTCACATGTTGGATTTAAATGAGATGATTGCCCTGCTTAACACACAGATTAAGCCAAAATTGACTGTAATTGACGGAATCTATGGAATGGAAAGAGGCCCCACAGCTTTGGGTAGAGCACATCGGATGAATTTGATCATCTCAGGAAAAGACGTATTTTCTTGTGATATGGTTGGTTCGGCCATTTTAGGTATCGACCCGAAAACAGTGGGCTATCTTAAGAAGTTTTCAGAAATAAATATGCGGCCCATTGAAATTGAATCCGTCCCTGTAATGGGAGAGCAGATCAAAGACGTATATAGGCCACTCGAGTGGCAAGGAGATTTTGAAGAACACTTCCGTAGTGCCGGTATTGAAGATATTACAATCCAATGGCCAGGAACCCGTTTCTGCACGAATTGCGTTACTTGTTCTGAAATCTTGGTTGCTTCTTTTTGCAAAGATAACTCCGGGGTCAAAATAGAACCCGTTGAATTTTGCTTTGGTGCCGAAGTTAAGGCGAAAGAAGATTCAGAAAAGGTTATTTTGTTTGGCGATTGTGCTATTCGGGCCAATAGAGCTAATAAACAAGCTATCAAAGTCGAGGGGTGTCCTCCAAAGGTAGTTGAGAGCATGATAACAATGATAAAAAATACGTTGGAAAAAAGGAGGGCAAGAAAAATTTTATCAATCAGGCTAATTAAAGGGATACTGAATAAAATAGGCCTATATAATGAATATTTTCCTCGAGAATTTTCCTATGAGCTACCGGAATTTGATCCTCAACATTTTTAGATGATAATCGGTCTTCACATGGGGTCCACTATAGTTTATCTCCGATCAAAAGGCATTAATGCAAAATATCTCACCGATGGGCTAATCGGTCTCGCAGAAAACCTTCGTGGTGACAATGCCAAAGAATTCGTGGATGCACTTCAGAAATTAAAGTAATGAATACCCCCTCAACCAAGAGGCCCTGGAAGGGTTGGAAAAGTACATGGGCAGCTCCGAACTATTCGAGCTGGAAATGCGTCCCCCTTTACACGCGGTACGGGCCCCGACAAAAAATAATCACACAATATTTCATGTAATCAAACGGGGGGCGTTCACGCATTCTTATGGCGCAGCAGTTTATCGCTTAGATCGGCTTTGGCCTTTTCCCGGGCCTTGAGGCGCAAGGCATGTGCCTCCATTGTGTTTTTGGGAACTTCCGGTTGTGCCCTGTGGGATTTGCGCTCTAACACCAGCGCACCGCTGGGGCAGGTTGAAACGCACAGACCGCATCCGATGCAACGTTCCGCATTTAGAACCGCATGATCTTCCGCCATGCTCAGAGCCTCCATCTGGCATCGTTCCAAACAGGTCTCACAACCAATACAGGTTTCAATGTCTATGCGTGCTACGAACGCTGCTGATGCCATTGCTGCGGGAGAAGGGTGCCTTTTGAGATGCATGAGGATCTGGCAACAGTCCCCGCAGCAACAGCAGATATTAACGATTTCCTGAGCGTTGCTTGGCTGAAGCACCAGACCCTCCTCATCCGCCTTCTTCAGAATCTCAAGCGTCTCTTCCATGGTAATCACCCTTCCGAGACCGTTGCGTTCGTAGTAATCGGCCCCCCAGCCAAAGACGAGACACGCGTCCATGAGTTTATCACATCCATCACCCTTGATCTCATGTTCCCTACGGCAGATACAGGGGGCCACCAGAAACTTCTTTTGTTTCCTGACCATTTCTTCGGCCTCTTCGTAAGGGAGAACCTCTATGCTGGCATCGATACTTTTCCCCACCGGGATGGTACGAAGTTGCGGCACATGACCAAAGGCTTCTTTCGCCAAAATTGGCATATATTCATCAATATCCTTGATGAATTCCTCGTCAAGATCGTTCACATGATATTCCCAGATGCCCACAACGAACTGCGACGCCATATAAGCTGGGGGCCTGTTTTCCGTCTCGATACTGAAAATCAACCCCTTTCTCGACATTTCCTCCAGCAGGGGTGCTGTATCCTGTTCGGTCATGCCGGCCCGGTCCGCAATGACCATGGCCAGCTCCAGTTTCGCTCTCAGATGTACGGCCAGGCTTGCCTCCTCCGGGTTAAACAGGCGTTTAAGGATACGGATCTCAACGCCGCTACTGGTAGCAGGAAAACCCGCCGGCAAACTGTCCAAATGTTCTCTTAATGCACGGTAAACGTCATTCATATCTTATTCTCCTTATCTGGTGTGGTTACACACCTATAGCAGAAAATAAACGTCAAGGCAAAAAAACGCACACTCCGCCGGAAGAATCCTGATATCTTTTTCTTGCGATAACCGTTTCTTGCGTTTGTGGTCTGTGGGTATAGGGACATCCCCTTTATTTTATTTCCATAAATCCCAGAACTGAGGGAAAGACTTGTTGACGCAGGCGGAATTTTGAATGCGAACCCCAGGGACTTTTAATCCCACCACTGCCAGGCTCATGGCCAGGCGATGATCATCATGGGGGTCTACCCGGGCACCGCAAAGCCTTTCGCCGCCGTGGACCACCAGCGAATCCTCGAATTCTTCCACCCTTCCCCCCAGCTTCCGCCATTCCTCAGTCACAGCATTCAGCCTGTCGCTTTCCTTAAAACGGAGATGTCCCACGTTCCGAATGGTGGTCTTTCCCTCGGCGAACAGGGCCACCGCCGCCAGGGTGGGCACCATGTCGGGCATGGCCCCCATGTCCACATCGACCCCTGTGAGCGGCCCGCCTGTAACCGACACCCGATCCGATTCTCTGTTAACGACACATCCCATGGCCTCAAGAACCTCCAGCAACCGGATATCACCCTGCCTGCCTTGCCGATGGATATTCCGGGTGGTCACCGTCCTTCCGGTGATCGCCGCACCAGCCCAGAAATAAGAAGCGGACGATACATCCCCCTGAACCGTGTAGTCTCTCGGTTGGTATTGTTGTCCGGCGGAAACGCTGAAACTGGCATACCCCTGCCGTTTCACCCGGACACCGAAAGCCGCCATCACATCGATGGTCACGTCCACATAGGGTTTTGACACCAAACCCCCTTTTACCGTAATATTCACATCCTTCCGGGCGTACGGGCCTGATAAGAGCAGGGCCGACAGAAACTGACTGCTGGCATCCCCCGGAAGCGTCACGGCGCCACCCGGAATCCCATCGGAAGCGATGCGGATGGGGGGCCAGCCATGGTTGTTTACACAAGCAACTTCCGCACCCAGTTGACGGAGGGCATCCACCAAAGGCCCCATGGGCCGCTCTTGCATACGGGGTGTGCCCGTCATCAGAAACCGACCCTTCACGAGAGCCAGCACTGGCAGGAGCAGTCTGAAAGAGGTCCCTGAGTTGCCTAAGAAAAGCGCCTTTTCACAAGGCTGATCACATACCGTTTCACCCATTCCAGCCATGATCAGATCATTGCCATCCCGCGTCATTTTAACCCCTATGGCCTTTAAGGCATATGCCGTATGACGCGTATCTTCACAATCGAGACCATTTCTGAGAATCGTTTTCCCGGCCGCCAGGCCTCCGGCAATGAGGGCCCGGTGTGTGATGCTCTTTGATCCGGGAATGGTCACCACGTGATGGTCGCCCGGGGAGATCTTCGTTCTGTTCATTTCGGCTCCAGTTATTTTAGAAGTGCATTCTTTACAACAGCCCGCATGATATCCACAGGGGGATTCAGGCCGGTCCAGAGGCGAAACTGTTCCGCTCCCTGATGGATGAACATCTCCAGTCCGCTGATGGTGGCGCACCCCCTGGCGCGGGCACTTTTAAGCAGACGGGTTTCAAGGGGATTGTAGATGATGTCCATCACCGTCATGTCCTTCAGAAACACATCATCCGGCACGGGAGAGACATTTTCATGGGGAAACATGCCCACCGGCGTGGTCTGAACCAGAACATTCGCATGTATCTCTCGGATTCTCTCCAAGGGAATGAAAGGACATTCCAGAAAATCCGCCAGGGCAAGACCGCGATCCATGGAGCGGTTAACAACAACCAGCTTCATCCCCCTTTCCCGGGCCATAAAGCCGATCCCCCGGGCGGCGCCGCCCGCGCCCACCAGAACACACCGTTTGCCCGCAAGATCGATTTTTCCCTCAAGGGCCTTCATGGCCCCCAACCCATCGGTGTTGTATCCTTTCAATCGGCCATTCCGATTCACAATGGTGTTGACGGCGCCGATTTGTTCCGCCAATGAATCCAATTCATCCAGGTGGGGAATAACCGACGTTTTGAAGGGGATGGTGACGCTCATGCCGCAAATGCCCAGGGCCCGCATGCCGCGAATGCTTCCTTTTAGATCCGATGACTCAAAGGCCCCATACAGGGCATTGACTCCCGCCGCTTCAAAGGCCGCATTGTGCATGACCGGGCTGAGGGAATGACCGATGGGGTTTCCCAACACCCCGTAAATTTTCGCCGGCTGATTTTTCATGGGGACAGCGCCTCCAACATCATTTTCATTTCTTTTGCAGGCACCTGGCCTGAAGCCGACTCCTGTCCCTTTTCGAGGGAGGCAAAGGTAAAAGCCCCCCCAAGGAGTGGGCAGGCGACCCGGCTGATGCGCCCCGAGGGGCCCATGCACAGGGCGACAATCTCCACGCCCATCTTTTCGGCCAAAGGAATCAATCCCAGAACGGTCAGGTTGTCTGCCAGATCCCCGGCATAGGTGACGATCTTCACCACATCCGCCCCCGTAGCCGCCATCTTTCTAAACAAATCCTCCAGCTTCTCCTTTGAAGGGGTTCCATTACAGAAGTGCTTTGACAGAATCAGCTTTGAATTTCCGCGTTCCTCAAATAACAACCGTCGATGTTCCAGGGGAATGGCATATTCCACATCCACATAGTCCGCTCCCAGTCTCACGGCCGCCTTGAGATAATCCAAAAGCTCGCCATAAGAGGCGCGACCCATCCCTCCCTCTTTTTGGGATCGATAGGTAATGATCACCGGTTTGGAAGCTGCCCTTATTATCTCACGCAAATCAAAGGATTCCATGACATCCAGCCGGACTTCCATCAAATCGCCAAAAGTTGACGCAAGCGCCATTTTCTGAAAGGCATCGGACGTGTTCCGGGCCATAATGGGAATACAGATCATGCCCATCAAATTTAAACAATGGCATCCCATCAGTTTTCAACAATAGATTCGTTAATTTTATAACCGAAATGCCTGCCCGCCGCTTCCACCCGACCCAGAACCACATCCCCCGGATGGAGGTTGACCACCGAAATGGCCTGACCTTCTTTTCCCACAAGACGGATGGTTTCCGCATTCTGCAGGATCATGGACACCTGACCATCGGGACCCATAGCTTCCACCAGGAGAAGGGGTCGCTGTTCGATTTTCACCCGGCCCACCACCAGGGAAATGGCTTCTCCCCTCCAGTTGACACCCAGCACCTCTTTGCCCGCTTTCAGTTCGGACAGATAACTCGTTTTTCCACCGGGAAGGGACACATAGGCATGGACGGCACCGGCATTTACCCTGAAAGGCCTGGGGGCCACATAGGGATTTTCAATGCTCTCCGCATGCACCAAAAAAAGCCCTTTGCTGCTGTTTCCCACCAGAATCCCCTCCCCTTCTCCCATCATGGTGCAGGTATCCACGCAGACCCGGTCCCCCATGCCCATGGATCGGACCGACTCGATTTCCAGAGGGCACAGTTCCAGTTTCTGTCGTTCCGACTTGACCAGGGTAAGCATTTCCTTCACCGTAACCGGATCCGTGGCGGTGATGACCAGGCCGTCTACGCCCTTTTCAAGCACCGTTAATGCCATTTGGGCATCATCCAGGTTATCCGTTTCCACAAAAATATTCTGGGTCCGGGCCACCAGGTTTTCCAGGGGGATGACATTCCAGTCCGTAGTCCTCACCACCACCTTCTTATGACGGCTCATGTCTACGATTCTGTCCTCGTCCTGGGTGCAAGCGATTTCAAGAAGCACCACGTCCTCTTCCCACCGAATATCCCCTTTATCGGAAACCGTGCGAATCACGCCAAGTTCCCTCACTTTTTCAATATCCCGGGAAGCCACCACAACAGCGTCCGCCCCCCCTTCAAGGGCCGTGGTCACCAGCTCCTTTTGCCACGGATCCGCCTTAACCCAAACTTCTTTCATAATTCATTGTCCTTTCTCATCGACTTGCCCAAAATAGCCTTTCAGGCTTTCAAACATCTTCCCGAACTCCTTTTTATCCCCCTGTTTCACCATGGCTAGGATTTCACGGGCCCCCTCAAGATAATCACCCATGAATCCGATGGCGCTTGGATTTTCCATCAGCAACGACCCAAACAGCTCTCCAGACTGCCCCATCATATTCTTAACCCGATCCACTTTCGTCTGAAAGGCTGGAGTGGCAAAACCTTCCAGGATATCAAGGCTATACCCCGAACGGGCCATGCAAATGGCGAACGCCAGTGAAGCAAAATGGTTTGCCCCTTGAATCATTCCCATCACATGATCGTGGACCTCCGGCGTTGAAACAAGGACGTTTAGGCCCGAAGATTCAAGGATTTTTCTTATCCAGGCCATGCCCGCCTCCCCCCTCCCCTCGCAAAGAACGCAGGTCTTTTTTGAATCACCCATTTTTCCAGGCCCGAAAAGGGGGTGTGCACCCACCACTTCTGCCCTGGAATAATGCAACATGGCGGCCATGGGCTTTGCTTTGATGGACGTCAAATCCATAAGCATGGCATCTTCCGACACCAAGGGAGCAATCTTCCGAATCATTTTTACGGTTTCTTTTATGGGAACGCAAAACACCAACACATCACATTCAATCGCAGCCCGCTCAGGGGTAATCGGGGTTTTTCGTCCCACGCGCATGATCTCACGGCAGTGAGGTTCAAGGATATCCGAGAACCAGGTCCCCATGCGGCCCGTCCCTCCGATTACGGCAACTTTTGGATTCATGAGACGTTGATGGGCAATTTTTAAGGACAAACGGGTCATGATCCGCCCCCAGATGGATAAGACCCCAACCATTTCATAAAGACGCACAGGGTTTTCATCTCAGCCATGGCATCGGCCAGATCGGGATCCTTCCTGTGCCCTTCAAGATCAACGAAAAACAGGTATTCCCAAGACCGCATGCGCATGGGTCTCGATTCAATTCGGCACACGTTAATCTCTCTTTGAGCCAGGGCTGAAAGCATACCGGCCAGCGCCCCCGGACGATGGTCCAGAAAAAACATCAGGGTGGTTTTATCGTTTCCGGTGGGCTGGGGCTCACTGTTTCCCACTACCAGGAACCGGGTCACGTTATGGGGCTCATCCTCAATATCTTCCCTGAGCAACCTGAGCCCAAGGGTTTCCGCCAAAAGGTGGCTGCCCAAAGCAGCGCCGTTCGGATCATCAGCCGCCATTTTTCCCGCAAGGGATGTACTTTCCATTGGCTCAAACGGAACATCCGGCAGATGGCTTTTGAGCCATAAACGGCACTGGGCCAACGGCATGGGATGGGAATAGAGTTTTCCGATGTTGTTCAGGTCCATATTCCGGGCCATCAGACTAACCCGAATCCGGTGATAATACTCTCCACAGATTTTCAGATCGAATTTGTTAAACAGATCCCAAACCCCCACAACAGAGCCTTCCAGGGAATTTTCCACCGGAATAACACCCTGATGACAATGGCCCTTTTCCACGGACCCGAAAACA
Organism: uncultured Desulfobacteraceae bacterium; assembly: GCA_964588535.1. Taxonomy (GTDB): domain Bacteria; phylum Desulfobacterota; class DSM-4660; order Desulfatiglandales; family Desulfatiglandaceae; genus NaphS2. Next base: position 11,332 of record CAZPQA010000060.1, on the reverse strand, counting down.
TCATCAAAGGTGCGGGAGGGACAGAACTCGGCTGAATTGCCGAAAATGGAAATGGCGGCCTGGTGCGAAAAAGTCGCATCAGGTCCCAGAAACCCGACCTTCAACGGTCCTTGAACCGCCCGACCTGCGGAAATGACCCGGGTAAAAATATCCCGAATAGCATCGGGCGTAAGACGGGAAAAACTTTTTGCGACCATCCGGTCAAGGATCGCTTTCTCACGGACGGGATCAAAAACCGCCATCCCGCGTTTCTCCTTGATCCGCCCGATGGCGACAGCCACATCAAGCCGTTCACTCAAGAGCGAAAGGATCCTGGTGTCGATCGCGTCGATATCCTGACGGCAGCGATCAAGGTCCTCCCAACCGGCGTCTTCATCCTTTTCGGACTGCATCCCTGTTGCATCCTCTGTTTTCATGTTCACTCACCCCTTTATTGAAATCATCGAATATGACCCTCACGCCGCGGCCTCCAACATGGACGCGGCGTTTCCATCCGACTGCCATGGTTCGCCACCGGTTAAAACATCCATGGCCTCATCAACCGACGCATTCCCGTGAACAATTGCTGAAAGAGCCGACACGATCTTTGAAGGATTTTCATGCTGGAACACGTTGCGTCCAATGGAAGTACCCGAAGCGCCCGCATCCATGGCCCCCCTCACCATGGTCAGAATCTCGCGGTCCGACCCCATCTTGGCTCCCCCCGCGATGATGACCGGGACATGACAGCCGTTCACCACCTCCCTGAAGCTCTCCACGCTGCCGGTGTAGGATACCTTGACCACATCCGCCCCCAGTTCGGCGCCGAGACGGGCCGCGTGCATGACGGCCTGTGCATCGTATTCGTTTTTCACATTTTCCCCTCTGGGGTAGATCATGGCCAGAAGCGGCATGCCCCACTCCTCCGCGGAATAGGCCACCCGCCCAAGATCCGTCAACATTTCGTTGTCATGACCGTTTCCGATATTCACATGCACCGATACCGCGTCGGCCCCCATCTTGATCGCTTCTTCCACGGAGCATACCAGGGTTTTGGCATTGGGGTCCAGGGCCAGGGATGTGCTGCCGGAAAGATGGACAATCAATCCCATGTCCGGACCTGATTTCCGATGTCCTTTGGCCACCACACCCTTGTGAACCACCACCGCATTGGCGCCCCCGTCAGCCACCTGGCTCATGGCATCCCGAATGTTGACAATCCCCTCAATAGGTCCTGAACTGACCCCGTGGTCCATGGGCACGATGACGGCTTTGCCGGTTCCCCTATTCATTATCCGCTCCAGTCTGATTTCTTTTCCGATCATTTTGCTTTCCTCCATTTGGTTTTTTGGTGTTTTTATAATTTGGTTTTTTCATCATCAACCTTTCAAAAAAAAAGGCCATGAGCGTTTTACTCCGCCCATGGCCTTATGAAACAAAACTTCAGGCATAGGGGCGGACCTCTCCACCAGAAAAAATAATAAAGGCTGTATGCAACACCGAATAAATCCACCTGTTTTTCCTTTTCTTCCTTAAACTTCGAACTTCTGCCCGGCTGCTCTGGCCCGCAGATAATGATCCGCCAGAACCAGTGCGGCCATGGCTTCAACCACCGGCACAATGCGGGCAACAGCCGTAACATCAAATCTGCCGGTCAATTCCAGAGTGGCATTGTGTCCGTTCCGATCAATGGTTTCCTGGGGTTTCATGATGGAGGGGATGGGTTTAACCGCCGCCCTGAGCACCAGTTCATCGCCGTTGGATATACCGCCCAAAATTCCCCCTGCCCTGTTGGAAACAAAGCCTGTGGACCGGATAGGGTCATTGTTCTCGGAACCCTTGAGGCGGGCCGCTTCAAAACCGGCACCCACTTCGACCCCTTTTACGGCGCCAATGGACATGACGGCCTTGGCCAACTCAGCATCCAGTTTGTCGAACACAGGCTCCCCCAACCCCGCGGGACAACCGGTTATTCGCACTTCCACCACGCCGCCCAGGCTGTCCCCCGCTTTTCTGGCCTTTTCAAGGACCGCCATCATCGGTTCCACCACATCCGGATCGGCACAATAGAGGGAATTTTGCAGGATCGCGGCCGGGTCCATCCGGTTGGCCCGAATCCCCCCCAATTCCAGAGTGTAGCATAAAATATTGATATGGAGCGGTGCCAACACCTTCCGGGCCACCACCCCGCAGGCCACCCGGGCTGCGGTTTCCCGGGCCGAGGCCCGGCCACCCCCCCGGTAATCCAGATGACCAAATTTCTTAAAATAGGTGTAATCCGCATGCCCCGGCCTGAACAGATTTTTGAGTACACCGTAGGGTTTGCTTTTCGCATCATGGTTTTCCACCAGCAAGGATAACGGCGTTCCGGTGGTACGGCCTTCGAAAACGCCGGATAAGATCTCCACACGGTCTTCTTCATGCCGCGGCGTCTCAAATGAAGACCTCCCCGGACGGCGCCGTTCCATCTCCAATTTGAAATCCGCCTCCTCGAGGAAAATCCCGGCAGGACAGCCGTCGATAATGGCGCCCAGGGCTTTTCCGTGGGATTCGCCGAAGGTGGTAATCTTAAATGTCTGTCCAAACGAATTTCCGGCCATTGGGCCTTCTCCGGTTATAGGTTTAATGCGGATATGGAAACAGTTCCCTGTGATTGATCTCTATCGTATAAGTGCCTCAAGCCCCGGGGCATGGATTGCATAATTTCCTTCGATACCGCCAGACGGGATTTTTGATCCGTATTCACCATATAATCGCAGGCCTTCTCGTAAAGGGCGGTTCTTTTACCCAGGACATCCTGGATCTCAACCAACGGATTTTTACCCACCAGCCCCGGCCGAACACTGCCCGAACGCTCATCGCCCATCATCCGGTTCTGAATGGTTGTCACATCCGCCTGAAGCCAGACCACCCAGCCCGAATGCCTGAGACTGCGGACATTTTCCCGGTCCAAAACGACACCGCCGCCGGTTGCGATGACCCGCCGGTCCTGATTGGAAACGGATCGAATGATCATCTTTTCCACCATTCGAAATGCCTCCCATCCATTTTCAGCCACGTATTGACCAATGGCACAACCGACCCGCTCTTCCAGGACCTGATCCGTATCGACCAGTTCCAGGCCCAGATTCCTTGACACGGTTTTCCCCACCACACTTTTTCCACTGCACCGATACCCGATTAAAACAATATTCATCTCAATAACCCTGAAAGTTTTCCCAAAAAAAAGCCGTGGATGCTTTTGAAGGCGTCCACGGCTTTGAAAATTCATAAAAAAAACAGCATCTCAGCGCATGGACGGACCCCCACGATAATAAAAATAAAAGCCCTGCCATGACCGGTTTGCAAACATTGTTCCGCTGTTTCCTTTTGTTAACTTTGAAGAATGGGGTGCAGTAAAAACCATTCGAATTTATTTGTCAAGAAAAATATCAGACTCTTTCAATTACGAAAGGGGATATTAAAACGAAAGAGTGACCCACAACGCCCTATTCAAAACGAAACGCTCCGGTTTCAAAGATATCCAGACAGGCCGTCACCACTTTGGTGTCGTAGAGCCTTCCCTTCTCCCGGTTGATCTCTTCAAGAACCGATGGAATTTCATGGGCAGCCCGGTAGGGTCGGTGGCGGGCCAATTCCTCCACCACGTCTGCAACGCTCAATATTCTGGCCTCCAGGAGGATGTCGTTTCCAGATAGCCCCCTGGGATAGCCGGAGCCATCCATCCGTTCATGGTGCTGGTACACGATTTCAGCCACAGGCCAGGGAAACACCACCTCATTGAGGATCTCGTAACCCACCCTGGCATGCCCTTCCATCTTTGAGGGTACGCGTTTCGGCGTGGGCATGGCCATTTTACCGATGTCATGAATCATCCCGGAGATGCGAAGGGTTTCAATGCGCTCTTTTGAAAACCCCAGCTTTTTGCCGATGGCCTGTGCCAGCAAAGCCACGCGCCGCTGGTGGCCGGCCGTGTAGGGATCCTTTATCTCTACAATCAAGGCAATGGCCTGAATGATTCCGTTCAGGGTCCGATGGAGCGTTTGGATGCTTTTATCCAGTTCTGCTTCGGCTTCCTTTTGCATGGTGACGTCGTTTAAAATGATAATTGAGGACTCGCCACCATCAGTAACCGAAAGGGCTTTAACCATTAACTGGTAACCATTCATGCTGACCAGAATGTCTTCCGTAATACTCGAAGGGGATCCCGCCGTGGATGAGATAAGTTCCAACACCATCTTCCGGTATTCATGGGGAAATATTTCCGCTATGGGAGAAGCGAGCAATTTTTCTTCGGGAACTCCAATGATGGAAAGGGCCGCGGGATTGGCATAAATAACCCTTTTATCCGCTGAAATCTCAACAATGCCTTCGGACATCCTTTCAAAGATGATTTCAAAATGTTTCGTGATGGAAAGGAGTTCCTCGGCAATGGGTTTTGGGGCAAGCGGTTCACTTTTCCGGGGTTTTTCCAGTGCCGAAGCAATGCCTGGCGGCGTCTTTCGACGGTTGACCGCTGAAAGGACATCTCGGGTCATCTCTTCAAAGGGACCTTTGGCAATACAGTGGTCAACCCCCAATGCATCAAGGTTTTTGTGCTCTTCTTTAACGGTTGCGGAGAAGACCACAAGATAGACGTCCTCTAGTTTTCGCATGGCGCGGATTATTTTGCAGAGTCGTTTTCCGTCAATATTGGGCATGACCAGATCAACGAAAATAATATCGGGCGTGTGTGTATCCAGCACATCCACCGCCTGGAGTCCATCCTTGGCGGTCAGCAACACATGGCCTTCGCCTGTAAGAATGTCTTTCAAAAACTCCAGAATAAACGGATCATTGTCCACTGCCAGTATTTTACTCATCGCGTCACCTGATCATAATGAAGGACAAGAGCGATTCTATCATCAAGGCATCAATAACTTCAAGGCTAAATCCGGCAGGATGCCGAACAGGACAACCAGCCCGGCCAGAAACAGCCCCCCCAAAAAGTGCAAAACCCCGCCCGAGCCTTCCGCCCCAATCATTTTCGGGGGAACTTCCGGGCTTTGTTTCGTATAGGCATACCGCACCAGATTCAAATAATAAAAAAGGCCGATGGCCACGTTGGCGGCCGCAATCACCACCAGCCAGTTGCAACCTCGGTTCCAGGCGGCGGAAAGCAGAAAAAACTTGCCCATGAAACCGGCTGTCGGGGGTAAACCCACCAGTGCCACGGCCCCCACGGCCAGAACCAGGGCAAGGCCGGGCGCCCGACTGGAGAGACCCTTCAGGTCTTCCAGCTTCAGGTTTCTGCCGTCTACCGATTCTCGACAGATTACCCAGAAACAGGTAAAGCTCATGAGGACATATGCGAAGGCGTAGAATGCCGCAGCCGCAACACCCATGGGGGTTCCCGCCACCACCCCCACCATGAGGTAGCCGGCATGGGCAATGGCCGAATAACCCAAGATGCGTTTCACATCATTTTGAACAAGGGCCGCAAGGTTCCCATATGTCATGGAAACGGCGGCCAGTACGGCCAGTATGGTGGTGATTTCCATTCCCGGTTTCAAAAGCGGTGCAAAACGAAGCAATACCGCCACAGCACCCACCTTGGGGAGTACCGCAATGTAGGCGGCGGTTTCATTGCCGGCCCCTTCATAGACATCGGGCGCCCAGAAGTGAAACGGGAAAAACGCCAGTTTGAACAATAGCCCTGAGAGAAAAAGGGTCAAGCCTAAAACCGCCATGGGACTGTGAGACCAGGACCAGGCCATTTGCACCAGTTGATTGAGGTCCGTGGTGTGTTGAGCAGCCAGGATGTATGAAAACCCGAACAGCCCCACAGTGGTGGCCACGCCACCGATAAACATATATTTGATAGCGGCTTCGGCCGCGGATAGGCTTTTCGTCCGAAGCGGGACCAGGGGAAAGAGGCTGAAGGAAGCCAGTTCCAGGGCCAGATAGATGCTGATCAGTTCCACGGTGGAGCAGAGGAGCATCAATCCCCAGGCGGAAAGGGCCATGAAGAGGAAGTAATCACACTGTTTCTCCTTTTCCAGCAGCGGTTGTTCCACACCATTTATGACCGTCAGGAAAAAACCAAAGCTCACGGTCATTTTAAAGAACTGGCTCAAACGGTCCACCTGATATGTTTGGCCGAAGAGCAAACCGCTTTGCCCCAGGGATGCCAAAGCCACCAGGACACTCAAGCCAGATGCCCAGGGCAACCATTTTTTCAATGGAGCGGTCCGATCCCCCTGGAGGATGCTTTGCAGGAAAAGTCCTGCCACAATCAGGAGTTGGAACAGTTCGGGGAGGATCAGCTGAAGGTTCATGGCTGGGAGCCCCCCGTGGATTTGCCGTTGAGACTTTCCGCACTATTTGCAGGTGAAAAAAGGTTTTTATCTATTGAAAGCGTAACCGATACCCTGGATTGAAATGCCGAAATCAGGTGCTTCAGGGAGGGGTTCATGACTTTCAAGCAGAGAGTGGGCGCCAATCCCAGGTAGAGCACCAGAAATGCCATGGGGAGCATGCACGCCCATTCCCGACCGCTCATATCCCGCCAATCTTTTGCCTTTGACGGCTCGCCCCAGGTCATTTTCTGGGTGGGTCGAAGCATGTAGGCCGCCGCCAGTAGCGCCCCCGGCACGGCAACAGCGCCCAGCCACAGATTCCTTTCAAAGGCCCCTGCCAGGATCAGGAATTCTCCCACGAAATTGTTGGTGCCCGGAAAGGCAAAACCTGCAAAAGCAAAAAGGCCCCAGAACCCCATAAACGCCGGCACGAATTTGCCCAACCCCAGGTTCCCGGATATTTCATGGCTTCCGCTTCTCTGATAAAGGATCCCCACCATGGCAAAGAGCGCACCGGTGGTGATACCATGATTGACCATCTGGATCACTGCACCCTGCGCTCCATTGAAGTTGAAGAGAAAAATTCCCAGGATAACAAACCCCATATGCCCCAGGGAAGAGTAGGCGATGATTTTCTTGAGGTTTGACTGGGCGAATGCCAGGAGACCCCCGTAAAGGATGGAGCAAACTGCCATGGCAATGATCAGGGGTGCAAAAAAATGGGCCGCTTCAGGGGTCAGCGGTAGGGCCAGGCGCAGAAAACCATAGGCCCCCATTTTGGCCATGACCGCAGACAGGATGATACTGCCGGCAATGGGGGCCTGCCCGTATGCCGCCGGCAGCCAGGTGTGAAAAGGAAAGAGGGGGACCTTCACCGCGAAAGCCAGCGCCATGATCAGAAACGTCCATTGCTGGAAACTAACGGAAAAGGACTGTGCCATAAGGGCTGGAATGGAAAAAGAGCCCCCTTCCATGCGAAAAGCGATCACCGCCACCAGAAGAAGCGCGCTGCCCGCCAGGGTGTACAAAATGAACTTCAGGGCGGCATGGTCCCTTTGAGGGCCTCCCCACAGGGAAATCAGTAGATAAGTGGGGATCAGGACAGCCTCCCAGAACAGGTAGAACAAAACCAGGTCCAGGGCCGAAAAAACCCCGATCAGGGCTGAAATGAGAACAAAAAGGCAAATGTGAAATTCCTTCACCCGTTTGATGATGGAAGTCCATGAACAGACAATGCAAAAGGGGAACATGAGAAGGGTCAATGCCACCATGAACAGACTGATGCCATCCACCCCCAGAAAATACTGCAAGCCCCAGGTGGGAACCCATGGAACCGATTCCACAAACTGGAAGTCCGCCGTTCCCAACTGAAATTGAAGCAGGAAAAGCCCCATGAGCATCTCCGCCAGAGATACCCCCAGTGCCCATCGCCTTACGGCCACAGGGGTCTTTATAAAAAATACGCCTGCGCAGCCCAGAAGCGGCAGCAGAATCAGACAGGTAAGAATGGGAAAATGCGCTTGAATCATAAACTTTTTACCAAAACCAGATGAGGGCAAAAACAGCCAGGGCCAGCAACATCATCCAGGCCAGCTGATCCTGCAATTGGCTGCTTTGAAGCCGGGTTGAAATTCTACTCAAGAACATGACCGATGCAGCCGTTTGGTTCACGGCACCATCAATGCCGCTTCGATCAAAAAAATCTGAGATACGCGTCAAAAAATAAAAAGCCCTTAAAAAAACAGTGCGGTATATCTCCGACCAGATACCATCCACCCATGAAAGGGGCTTTGAGAAAGCAACCATGATGCCGTGGCCGATTAACCCATAAAGCCGTTCGAAATCCGGCAGTTCTTTGGTTCTGGGCCGTAATAGCGGCCGCAGAAGCATGAACAACAGGACGTTGGCAGCCGGAAAGAGAAAACCGACAGCCAGTTTAAAAAGGGTCAAGGGACGCTCCTCCAACGGGTATGGCAGGTGGCGGTTGAGCACCTCTGGAAAGATCCCCTGAACCAGGCAGAAGGCCCCAGCCATTCCCATAGCCACCACCATGTTTTTGTGCAGGGGCCGCAGGGGTTCTGTAGTTTCAGTGTTTTCGGACCAGAACAGGAAAAAAGGGAGTCGCAATCCCCCCAGAATTATCAGCCCCGTGGCCAAAGCCAGCACCACCACCAGAAACTCACCCGGTATGGGACTTTGAAGCTTCAGTGCCTCTTCAAAAATCAAAGAAACGCCCTTAAAACCACTGAAAAAAGGTACGGCACAAAGGGCAAGGATCCCAATGAGGGTTGAGGCGGCAACAAAGGGAAGCTTGCGGGAAAGGCTTCCCAATCGTCCCAGGAGTTCTTCGCGGGTGGCGTAGATGACAGAACCCATGGCCATCAGAAGGAGCGCCATATAGAAAGTATGGGCGTATGCCAGGGCAATGGCGCCATCCAGGGCCATTTTAGAGTCCATACCGATACCCGTTATCATCAACCCCACCTGTGCCACCAGGAGATAGGCGAGGATTCTTCTGATGTTGTTGGAAAAAATAGCATACCCTGCCCCATAAAGCGCTGTGCAAACCCCCAGGATAATGAGCAGATCAAGACCCACAAAACAGCGCGCCATGGCATAGACAGCCGTTTTGATACCGAATATGGACAACAAAACAGCCCCGGGAATGGTGGCTTTCGGAAGCCCCTGGGTCATCCATGCATGCAGCGGAATGACAGCGGCGTTAATGGCAAATGCCCCCAGAATCAACCAGTCGAAATGCCACATGAGATTGCCATCCGCGGGACCGAAAATGAAGCCGCCCGTAACCCGCTCCCTTAAGAGAATGCCCGCCAGCAGCAGGACACTGCTCAACAGCAGGATCATCATGTACAAAAAGCCCGTTTTTGAAGCATCATGTTTGTGGTTCAACCAGATGAGAAAAGACGAAGACACGGTCATGCCCTGCCAGAAGATGTAGAGGGTCCAGTAGTCCCCTGCCAGAACGCTGCCGAAAGCGCCCGCCATGAAAAAAAGTGCTGCCACATGTTGGGCTTTGTCACGCACATGAAAAGAAAAAGTGGTACAGATAAGGCTCATAAAGGCGAACAGAATGGTGAAGGGGAGCGACAGCGCATCTACCCGGCCGAGTACCAGTACCTGCCCCAAATAATCCAGCTCCCAGTAACGGCCCAAATGCATATGAAGGGTCAGGAAAATAGCCGCAACGGGGGGTATGAAAAGCAGCACACGCCAGAAGGCGCCCCGAAGAAACGGGAGGATAAGCCCCAGTACCACAAAGAGCGTGGCCGGGTGCAGAAAACTGCCTTCGATGAGGTTCATAACCTGTTATCTCCAGAATCTTCCATAAACTTCCACAAAACTGACAAAGGTCTGCGGGTAAAACCCGATGAGAATTGACAGTATGGCGATCATGAACATGGGGACCACCATGGTTTTCGGGGCTTCAGCATATTGGCTCATATCCACACTTTTTACAGGGGGCATGAAAAACCCTCTGATAACAATGGGGCCGAAGTAGGCCATGTTCAACAAAACGCTGGCCAGGATAACCAGCATGAGCACTGTTTGCCCCGCGTTTGTGGCCCCGGTAATCAGGTAGAATTTGCTTAAAAAGCCACTGGCCGGCGCCAGCCCGATAAAGGAGAGCGTGGCCAGGGCAAAGGCGCCGAAAGTCCAGGGCATACGGCGGGCCAGCCCGTTCATGAGACTGATCTTTTTGGAGCCGGTCACCACCATGATGCAGCCGGCGGCGAAAAACAGCGTAATCTTGGGAAAAGCGTCGTGGGCAATGGCCGACACGCCCCCCTCCACACCCCCCTGAGTCAGCATGGCAACACCCATGACAATGTAGGAAAGATGGCTCACGGTGCTGTAGGCAATCCGCGCCTTGATGTCGTCCTTGGTGAGCGCGATCAGGGCCGCTGCGATGATGGTAAACCCCGCCACATAGGCTGTGGGCATGCCCAGCCCCAGATCATGCAGGGAATCCAGCCCGAAACAGGAGAGCATGATCCGACACACGGAAAAGGCGCCCGCTTTGACCACGGCCACCGCGTGCAGCAGACCGGAGACAGGCGTGGGCGCCACCATGGCGGATGGCAGCCAGCTGTGCAGCGGCATGATGGCCGTTTTGGTAAGGCCTGCCAGGAACAGGATATACACCACAATAAGCAGCACCGGGTTGGCATCGGCCGGAAAAATCCCTTTGTGGATGTCCCCCAGTTGAAAGTCGAGGGTTCCGCACAACACATAGGTAATAATCATGGCCGGCAAGAAAAAGAGCTTGGAGGTGCCCAGCAGATAAACCAGGTATTTCTTGCCCGCCTCAAAGGCATCTTTACTCTGATAATGGGCCACCAACGGGTAAGTAAAGAGGGTGATGATTTCATAAAAAAGATAAAGGGTGAAGATATTACCCGCAAAGGCCACCCCCTGGGCTCCGAAGACGGCCACCCCGAAACAGATGTAATATCGCGTCTGGGCATGCTCCTTGAGGGTTCGCATGTAGCCGATGTTGTAACTGGTGGTGAGGATCCAGAGAAAAGACGAGATCAGGGCAAAGACCATGCTCAGACCGTCGGCGCAAAAGCTCACGGTAATGCCGGGAAGGATGCGAAACAGGGTGTAGGTATAGATTTTTCCTTCCAGGATGCCGGGCGCCATGGAGACCACGGCCAGAAAAGCGATGGATGCGAGGGCAAAGGAAACGGCTTCCCGCCGGTTTTCCTTTTTGGCCATCAGCCGAATGAGAAAGGGGGCGGAAAACGTGACCGCCACAGGAATGAGCGGGCGGATGCTGTTGATGATGTCAGGATTCCGGGTCAATCAAATTACCCTTCCATTTGGAAAATATCATCTGTTTTTGAATGCTTAAATCGTTTGACCACCACCAGAATAATGGCCAGCATCAATGTTGCTTCAGCGGCCGCAAGACCCATGACAAAAAGTGCTGCCAGCTGGCCCCTGACCGCATCTCCTGTCGTGAGCTGGGCCGCCGCCACAATGGAAAGCCC
>CAZPQA010000059.1:0-19705 GCA_964588535.1 uncultured Desulfobacteraceae bacterium | reverse complement strand
ACGGGTCCGTCAACCCATTGGTGGGGATTTCGGGTTCAGCGGAGAACTGGCGCCATTGTATCTTGAAAGCAAGACATGGAGCGAGGCGGTGGCCAATTTCGGAATCGATATCTGGATGACAACACTCGCCATGAACAATAAGGCCCAAATCTGCCAGGCTTTCATGGGAAGACCCAAAATTCACCGCACCAAAGATCCCGGAAGCGACCTGGGACCCATGTTCAGGCAGGTGGTGGGAACCATTTTTTCTTTGATGAAAGAGTTTGCGCCCTACTGGCTCAAGGTAAAGTACAGCCGACCCACCGCCATTTACGGGTTCGGTCTGGGCGAAACGGAAATGCCCCCTGAAGTTTCCGTAAACCGGGAAAACCTGCTCGACCAGTTTCATGCAGGCTTTGATCAATACAGTGACATATGGGAACGGATCCTCACACCGGATGTTTACAAAAAACTCCTGGAGATCAAGGACATGAGACAACAGGAGTTCAGTTTTCCCACTGATTTGTGGGCCCGGTTGCTCTTCGATGTGGCCGCTTCATACGGGGAGGTGGGCATTGACGAGGATGCCACCATGGATTCCCTGATCCCCCTCTATTTCGGGCGCACCCTTTCCTTTGTCATCAGAACGGAAAAAATGTCCATGCAGCAGGCGGAAGAGGCCATTGAGGACGACTGCGCCACCTTTGAGACAGCAAAACCCTACCTCATTCAACGGTGGAATGAGCGGCATGGTTAACGAACTAAAAGGAGTCTCACGTCCATAACATTGGTGTTGGTGGGGCCTGTCATGAGAAGATCTCCGGTTTTTTCGAAAAAGTGGTAGGCATCATTGTTGTTTAAGAAATCAACGGCCGACAACCCCGCTTTTCTCCCCCGTTCAACCGTATAGGGGTCCACCAGGGCTCCCGCCGCGTCCGTCGGGCCGTCGTTGCCGTCGGTTCCCCCACTTAACACAACCACTCTGTCGGGAAGCCCGGCGATTTCCACGGCTGATGCAAGACAAAATTCCTGGTTCCTGCCTCCCAGCCCATTGCCCCGAATGGTCACGGTGGTTTCTCCCCCTGAAATAATACAGGCGGGTTTTTGGGTGGGCCTCCCGCTCCGGCATATCTCTTGCGCGATGGCACAATGGACCCGGGCCACGTCCCGGGTCTCCCCCTCGATCAGTGATGAAAGGATCAGGGTGTCATACCCAAGCGCTTTAGCTTTTTTCTCCGCCGCTTCAAGGGCCAGGATATTGCTGCCCACAATGATGTTGGATACACCCAGAAAAACCGGATCACCCTCTTTGGGGGTATCGGGTATTCGTCCTGCTGCACCATCTTCGAGGCACCGAACAATACTTTCGGGAACATCTTTCAAGTCATATTTTCTTAAAATGCCCAAAGCGTCTTCAAAGGTGGAAGAATCGGGCACAAAAGGGCCTGAAGCAATGACGTCCATTTTATCCCCCACCACATCAGAGAGCATCAGGTTGACCACGGTGGCCGGAAAAGCGGCGCGGGCCATCTGTCCTCCCTTGGCGGCGGATATATGTTTTCGCACGGCATTGATTTCGTCGATGCTGGCCCCGCAATCGAGCAGCATGCTGGTTAAGGTCTGTTTCTCTCCGAGGGTAATTCCCTGAGCGGGCTGGCAGAGCAATGCGGACCCGCCGCCGGATATGAGTGAAATGATGAGGTCTTTGTCATTTGCTTTTGCCAGGAAATTCATAATGGCCGCAGTTCCTTTGACCCCGTTTTCATCGGGCAGCGGATGACTGGCTTCAACGGTTCGGGTCACCCGCAGTTCTTCCGTGAACCCATATTTCACATTGATCATTCCCGTCCGGATCCTCTCGCCCAGAAGCGCTTCCATGGCTTTGGCCATGGGTGCGGTGGCTTTCCCCCCACCCACGAGAGAGATTCGATCGAATTGTTTCAGGTCAAGGGCGCTCTGGTCTTCCCCGTCCTTTCCAAGGACGAGCTGGTCATTTTTAACCCGTACAAAGTTTTTAACAGCACCAAAGGGGTTCACGGGGCGCAATGACTCCCTGAATATGGCTTTTGCTTCGGCGTGCATTTGTTTCAGGAGGTATTCATCCATTTTTTTATCCTCTTTGTTCAATTTCCCAGGTGAGATTATTATGTAACGGTTGAGCGTTCAGCACTGGGGGAAAGTGTACCTCATTTTATTTCGAAAGAAAAGTCCCTGCCTGTTGCCCATATTGAAGGAATGGTTTTCAACTTGACATGACGGTTCCATTTTATCTAATATCCGGCAACTCAATTTCAGCTAAAATGAAACCTCCGATCTTTTGAAAGAACATCCAGGGACCGTTTCAAATTTCACGCCCGTGCGTCGAAATCAGAACCAACCCACAGACTAAACAAAGGAGCACCGCATGCCGAAGCGTGACGACATCAACAAAGTAATGATCATCAGTTCCGGACCCATCATCATCGGACAAGCCTGTGAATTTGACTATTCCGGAACCCAGGCCTGCAAGGCCCTTCGGAAACTGGGCTATGAAATCGTTCTGGCCAATTCAAACCCCGCCACCATTATGACGGACCCGGGCATGGCGGAAGCCACCTACATTGAGGCCCTCAATGTAGAAACTATGGCCGAGATCATTGAAAAGGAGCGACCGGATGCACTGCTCCCCAATCTTGGCGGTCAGACAGGCCTCAATCTTTCCTCGGCACTGGCGGAAGCAGGTGTTTTGGACAAATATGGCGTCAAGATCATCGGGGTTGAGGTGGATGCCATTAAACGGGGGGAAGATCGCATCGCCTTCAAAGCCACCATGGACAAACTGGGCATTGAAATGTGCAAGAGCGAGCCCGCTTTCAGCGTTGAAGAAGCGGAAAAAATCGCCGACAAGCTGGGCTATCCCGTGGTCATCCGACCCGCCTACACCATGGGCGGCACGGGCGGCGGCTTGGTTTACAACGTGGAAGAGCTTCGACTCATCGCCGCCCGAGGCATTTCCGCCAGTTTTGTGGACCAGATTCTGGTGGAAGAATCGGTGCTGGGTTGGGAAGAGCTTGAACTTGAAGTGGTCCGCGACGCCAAAGACCAGAAGATCACGGTCTGTTTTATCGAAAATGTGGATGCCATGGGCGTGCACACCGGCGATTCCTACTGTACGGCCCCCATGCTGACCATTTCTCCGGAACTTCAGAAGAAACTGCAGAAATACTCCTATGATATTGTGGATGCCATCAAGGTGATCGGCGGCACCAACGTTCAATTCGCTCACGATCCCAAAACCGGACGTGTGGTGGTCATCGAGATCAACCCGAGGACCAGTCGATCTTCCGCCCTTGCTTCAAAGGCCACCGGTTTCCCCATCGCCCTGGTGTCCGCCCTGCTGGCAGGCGGCCTGACCCTGGATGAAATCCCTTACTGGCGTGAAGGAACCCTGGAAAAATATACCCCATGGGGAGATTACGTGGTGGTGAAATTCGCCCGGTGGGCCTTTGAAAAATTTGCAGGTTCCGAGGACAAACTGGGGACCCAGATGCGCGCCGTGGGTGAAGTCATGAGCATCGGCAAGAACTACAAGGAGGCTTTTCAGAAAGCCATCCGATCCCTGGAAAACGACCGCTACGGGCTGGGCTTTGCCAAGGATTTCAACGAAAAATCCCTGGAAGACCTTATGGACCTTCTGTCCGAAGCCACCAGTGAGCGCCAATTTATCATGTATGAAGCCCTGAGAAAAGGGGCCAGTGTGGAGGAGCTTCACCAGAAGACCCACATCAAGCAATGGTTTATTGAGCAAATGAAAGAACTGGTGGCATTGGAGGAAAAAATCCTGGCCCATAAAGGGAAAAACCTGCTGGATGCGCTTCTGATACAGGCCAAAAAGGACGGTTTTTCGGATCGATATCTGTCTCAAATTCTGGCGGTCTCTGAAAAAGAGATCCGGGAGAAGCGGATCGGTCTGGAGGTGGTGGAGGGCTGGGAACCGGTCCCCGTCAGCGGCGTTGAAAATGCGGCCTATTACTTTTCAACCTACAACGCCCCGGATCAGGTGGATTCCAGCGACCGACAAAAGATCATGGTGCTGGGGGGCGGTCCAAACAGGATCGGGCAGGGCATCGAATTTGATTATTGCTGCGTCCATGCCGCTTTTTCCATTAAGGACGAAGGGTTCGAATCGATCATGGTCAACTGCAACCCAGAAACCGTATCCACGGACTACGATACTTCCGACAAACTCTACTTTGAACCCCTGACCGTGGAAGATGTGCTCAGCATTTATGAAAAAGAAAAGCCGGAAGGGGTGATTGTTCAGTTCGGAGGCCAGACACCATTGAACATTGCCACTGAACTGGCCAAAGCAGGGGTTAAAATTATCGGGACCGCCCCTGAAACCATCGATCTTGCGGAAGACCGAGACCGGTTCAGAATCATGATGCGCAAACTCGGCATACCTCAGCCGGAATCCGGTATGGCCAGCACCATGGAACAAGCCCTGGAAATTGCGGGCCGGATCGGTTATCCCCTTATGGTCAGACCGTCCTACGTGCTGGGAGGCCGAGGCATGGAGGTGGTTCACGATGAGGAAATGCTCAAGCACTACGTGGCTGCCGCCGTTGATGTGAGTCCTGAACGGCCCATTCTCATCGACAAATTCCTGGAAAATGCCATCGAAGCCGAGGCCGATGCCATCAGTGATGGCACGGACGCTTATGTTCCGGCGGTCATGGAGCATATCGAACTGGCGGGCATCCATTCGGGGGATTCCGCCTGTGTGATACCGCCCATCAGCATCGCGGCCAAGCACCTGGATACCATTTATGACTATACCCGAAGAATCGCCATTGAACTCAATGTGGTGGGACTGATGAACATCCAGTATGCCATCGCCGACGATACGGTCTATATTATTGAGGCCAACCCGCGGGCATCCAGAACGGTTCCGCTGGTCTCCAAGGTATGCAACATTTCCATGGCACGGATTGCCACCCAGCTCATGCTGGGAAAGAAACTGGCGGACCTGGACATCAAACCCAAAAACATCCCCCACTACGGGGTCAAGGAAGCGGTCTTTCCCTTTAACATGTTCCCGGAGGTGGATCCGCTTCTGGGTCCTGAGATGCGATCCACCGGGGAAGTGCTGGGCATGGCGGACTCCTTTGGCCTGGCCTATTACAAAGCACAGGAAGCCACCCAATTGGTCCTGCCGGACCAAGGAGCCGTTCTGCTGACTGTATCGGAGGCGGACAAACCGGCCGTGGGGGAAGTGGCCCGGCAGCTGCACCAGCTGGGTTTTGAAATCATCGCCACCAGCGGCACCCACGGGTTTTTGAAGGAGTGCGGCATTGAATCCAGGCTTATCCTGAAGATGCACGAAGGTCGGCCCAATATTGTTGATGCCATCAAGAACAATGAAATTCAGTTAGTGATTAACACTCCCAGCGGAAAATTGAGCAAGCATGACGATTCGTACATCCGAAAAAACGCCATCAAATTCAAGATTCCCTATATTACGACCCTTGCCGCCGCACTGGCCGCCGCGCGGGGAATCGCAGCCAAACAGCGGGGCCATGGGCAGGTAAAATCCCTTCAGAGCTACCATCGAGATATCAAATAGTAGGGGTGCCCCTTGTGGGCACCCTAAATATAGGGCGACCACAAACGGGGCAACCACAAGGGATTGCCCCTACAGTTCGGGATAGCGAGTTGGCCCATGCTGTCTCGGAACAGAAAAGAGGGAATGTTATGGATGGAATTGTGGGGATTTACGCCCCTGATGATGATGAGCTGGTGAACAAAGCCTTTCTGGCAACCGGCGCCTGTCAGCACCGGGGAAAAGCCAGCACCGGGCTTGCAGTGGGTAACGGCAAGGGTATCTTTATTTACAAAGACCTGGGCCGGATTGCAGAAGTCATTGACCGGGATATCGCCAGGACCTTTCAGCACCTCTCCCCCGTGGCTGCCATCGGCAATATCGGATACACCAAGCAGCGGATTCCTGAGAAGATCAATGTGGAGCCCATCGAGATTCGGCCAAAAGGTAGTTCAACGCTGAAGGTGGTCTTGACCATGGATGGGTATCTCATCAAAGAAGACGACCTCAAGGCCAAGCTTGAAAATCATTACCGTTTGCAAACCAACAACAAAACCGAAGTGGTGGGCGCACTGCTGCATCAATATATACTTCAGGAAGGGATCAGCTTTGCAGCCGGCGAAAGGCTTGTTGACAAACTGAGCGGCAGGGGTACCTTTGCCCTGACTGCACTGGTTCATGACGGCAGTGAGACCCGGCTGATCACATTAAATGACGACAAAGCCTTTGAGCCTTTCTGCTATGCTACTATTGACGGCGCTTTTGTGGCGTGCTCTGAATCCTGCTCCCATCGACGTTTGGGGGGGGCCACGGAGAAGGAGTACGACGGTGCCGAAATGACAATCTGTTCATCGGCTGGCATTGAAACCCGGCGTTTAATGAGCAAGCCTGTCATGCCGGATATTTTTCAGGGTGTTTATTTCGGCAACGTAGCTTCCACGTTCCGTGGAAAAGAGATCTTTCAGATTCGAAGAGAACTGGGCCTGGGGTTGACGGAACAGTATCCCGATTCAAGGGCCGACGTGGTCATTCCCAATCCTGAATCGGGCTGGGGCGTGACTGTTGGCATTGCGGAAGGTCTCCATAAACAGTTACTCCCCGCTCTTATCAAACTTCCCCAAGCGGTACGAACATTTCAGGAGGGGGCCAAAAAAACAAGGTCCCAGGAAGTAGGTTTGAAATTCGGCGGCATAGATTCCCTTCTGAAGGCAAAGAATGTTGCCATGGGAGATGACAGCATTGTGCGTGGCACCGTCAGTGAAGGAGGCTCAGTCTGGGTGGTTTACAATGCCGGCTCAAAATTCGTCGAATTCTGGATATCTTACGGCCCTATGATTTTTCCTTCTTTCAAGGAATGGCATCGTGGCGTGGATTGCCTTCACGAACTGGCCGCCAGGCGTGCTTTTCCCGACGGCAACCCCTATGACAAAAGCATGGATGAAATCAATGTGGCCGTGGCCGACCTGATCGGCGTTGACGAAGTGAGGTACAATACTCTCGAAGGGATTAAGAATGTTGCCGGGGACGGCTCTTTTCAGGCGCTCGATGCCAGTTACCCCATTGATGAGGCGTACTGGCCCGGATGGATTAAAGGGGAAGTGGAACGGTATCATCGTTATCGTTCATAAAAATATTTCCCGGTGCCATGATTCCCGCTGGATCCAGCTCTTTCTTGAGGGCTTTCATGGCACCTATGATAGGGGCCGGATACTGTAGTGCCAACTGACGACGTTTCATTTTCCCGATGCCGTGTTCGGCGGCAACACAACCCCCCAGTGCCACGGCCTTTATGGCCATGAGATCATCGATTTCCGAAGCGATAATCTTTTCTTCCCTGTTTCTTGCCATAAAATTAAAATGAGGATGGCCGCTTCCCAGATGCCCGAAACGGATCACCATCATGTCACCCAAAGGACCTTTAATTTCTTCAAAATACCCAAATAACTGGTGCAGACGATTGTGGGGGACAGCCCAGTCAGTGGAAATTTTGCAGCCCCCCGTTTTGATCACTTTGATGCTCTCCTCATTGGTTTTTGAGGGGACAAGATGCCGCAGCTCATAAAGATGATTTTTTTCTTTTGGGCTGTCGGCAATCTGAGTATCATCAGATAATGGCGTGTGCTTTTCGATAAGGGAGAACCACAGGTTCAAAAAATCATCCTTTTCTGAATCGTCGTTATATTCCTGTTCGAAATAAATCATTGCGCGCGCATCGTTAGGTATGGCAATTCCTTTCGCCTCCGGGCGAATAATCTCGAGGCACATTTGGTCCAGAAACTCCATGCTGGCGGCCTTGTAGGCGGGCTTATTTTGGGCTTCAATGGTAAAATCGATTGCGCTTTTGATATTGGGGAAAAAAACAATCCCCACAAAACCATTGGCGGGCAGTTCAGTTAACGACACTTCAATCCGGGTCACAACGCCGAGAGTGCCTTCCGATCCCACAAACAGTTGGGTTGGTCGGTAAAGCGCCCCGTAACCCGCGCACATTTTTTCAGTAAACCCATTCTTCAGCTCAAGCACCCTTCCCGTTCCATCAACAATCCGCAACCCCTGTACCCAGTTGATGGTGGCGCCATATTTGAGGGAACGGGAGCCTGACGCGTTGGTCGCTACATTGCCGCCCAGGGTACACTCTTGGGCACTTGTGGGATCCGGCGCATACATGAGTCCTGCTTCTTCGACTGATTTCTTAAAATCGGATAAAATAATACCCGGTTCAACGACCGCAACTTTTCTTTTCACATCAATATCGATCAGCCGGTTCATCCGTTCCAGGGAAAGGGCTGCGCCTTTTTCGCAAATGGCGGCACCCGTGAGGGATGAACGAAGCCCCTGTGGCGTCAGGGGCAATTTTTTGGAAACACAGGACCGCACCATGTCAATCACTTCCGCTTCCGAATCGGGGCGAAAGAGACCCTTAAACTTCCCTTTAATGCCCAGCGCATCTTCATTATAGGCTGCAAGAATTTCAGGATCGTTGATCATTTCTCGCATAGATAATTTTCTCCTTGAATACCGGCAGGGATTTTCATAATTTATCAGAATCAACTTGTTTAAGGCTAGTCAAAAAGCAAAGGGCCGGTCATGGGACTTATATTTGATCAAAACACGCTCGGTTTCTATGATTCCTGGCGGCAAAGCCGTCAAAGCCGAACCATCGACAAATCCATCGAACCCCTTGTGGTGTCGCTTTTGGACCCACAGCCGGGGGAGAGGGTTCTGGATATCGGTTGCGGCACCGGAAATCACCTGATCATGTTCAACAAAATGGGGCTTGATGTCAGTGGTGTTGACGCCTCTCCACAAATGCTGGCAAAAGCCAGAGCCCGACTGGGACATAAATCCGACTTCAAAATGGGTATGGCTGAGGATCTGCCGTTTGATGACAACGAATTTGACTTGGCTGTTTTGATCAACACCCTGGAATTCATGGACAACCCCCTTTCCGCGTTGCGGGAGGCCGGTCGTGTTGCCAAAAAGAAGATTTTTATCGGCGTGTTAAACAGCTTCTCCTGGAACGGATTCTTAAAGACAATCCAGAGTTATTTCGGGGACCCGCTTTTCGGACAGGCCAGGTTCTACAACCTCTGGCAACTCAAAAGCCTTCTCAAGCTGGCCTATGGGACGGTTCCCATATCATGGCAATGCATTCGGATTACACCGTCCTTTATTGAAGACACCCTGTCCTTCCATAAAGACAGCATGGTCGGCAGACACTCCCCTTTCGGGTTTTTTTTGGGCCTTTCAGCGACCCTTGTGTACCATTATGAAACCGACAAAATCCCCCTGAAAGTCCGGTTCAAAACAGCGGGTCAGTCCCTCATGGAGATAAAAACACTTGAGAAAACGGACCCGCAGGAATTTAACGGGGAGTGACAATTGAAGTGAGGAGAAACCCATGAAAGAGGCTTTCCTGTATGAAAAACTGAGCAACAATAAGGTACAATGCCGACTCTGTAATCATTTCTGTATCATTGAAGAGGGTGAAAGAGGCCTTTGCGGCGTAAGGGAAAACCAATCAGGGACCCTTTTCAGTCTGGTTTATGGAAAAATTATTGCCGGGCATTGTGACCCCATCGAAAAAAAACCCCTTTTTCACTTTCTTCCGGGAAGCAGAACTTATTCCATTGCCACGGTGGGATGCAATTTCCGATGTCTTTTCTGCCAGAACGCCGACATCAGCCAGATGCCTTTGGACCAGGCCCGTATCGTGGGTAAGGATACGGCATCCGAGGACATCGTACAATCAGCCATTAACCAGGGGGCAGTGTCCATTTCCTATACCTACACCGAACCGACCATCTATTTTGAGACCGCGTTTGATACCGCACGGATTGCATCAGACGGGGGCCTGTTAAACGTCTTTGTGTCCAACGGCTATATGACGCCGGCCTGTCTCGAAAAAATGGGCAGAAATCTGGCAGCCGCCAACGTGGACCTCAAGGCGTTCAACCAAAAGTTTTACCAGGAACAGTGCGGTGCAAAACTGGAACCCGTTCTGAAAACCCTGGAAATCCTGAAAGCCATGGGGGTTTGGCTGGAAGTAACGACCCTGCTGATCCCGGGGCTGAATGATAAACCGGAAGAGCTGAAAGATCTTGCACAGTTCCTGGTGGATCTGGACCCGGGTATCCCATGGCACATCAGCCGGTTTCACCCCACCTACCGCCTCATGCACATCCCTTCAACCCCCGTTGCAACCATTCAACGGGCCAGGGATCTGGGCTATGACGCCGGCCTGCAATATGTGTACACCGGTAATATTCATGGAGACGAAGGTGAAAATACTTTCTGTCATTCTTGCAAAGCACTGCTGATCAACCGAACAGGATTTTTTGTAAGCGAAAACAGAATCGAGAACAATCGGTGCACCAATTGCGGAAAAGAGATCCCCGGGCGTTGGAATGTTTGATTTTTACAGCATCTGGTGCTAAACAGGTGCTTGGTGTCGAGAAGGGCTTTATGGGTTCTTTTTTCACCGGGATCCCCGCTGAATCATTTTGATGGCCTTCTTCTGTTCAGCGGGGCTCCAAAAAGCGCAATACCGCCCCCCCCGTGTCAGAATAGTTGATGCCAAAGCGGGTTTTGTAAGGCCCTGGAACCGGAGAAACACCATGAAAAAAGAAAATGAACTGGCAATTAAGGTGACCAAGGAAATCGTGGTCAAATTTATTGAAGCAGGACGGCTGAGCGTGAGTTCCTTTCAGGAAGTATGGCACAATATTCATCAAACTGTCAGCCATTCAATGAAAGAGACGAAAAAACCGGAGGACTAATATTTCACTGCCACAAGGAATAACCCTTGGGGCGGCGCTTTCCTGCCGGCCATTTGCCGGTCCCCCGATTTCAGAACTTCCGCAAACCGTTTCAGGTCCATTCGACCCGTCCCCGCCTCCACAAGGGTCCCTACGATGTTTCGAACCATGTGCCGCAAAAAGCCATCCCCCTCTACAATAATCCTCAAAACCCCATCTTCATCGCTCTCGATACAGTTGCTCAGGATGGTTCTTACTGGATCAGTACTGGCACTTCCCGATGATTTGAAGGCCGAAAAGTCATGGGTTCCCTTTATAAGGGACAAACATTCGGACATTGTTTCCAAATCAAGAGGGCACCTGATATGCCACAAAACATTGCGGCAGAAAATATCCGGATTTTGCCTGTTCAGGATTCGGTATTCATAGATTTTGCTTTTGGCCCAGTACCGGGAATGAAATTCCAAAGGAACGACGGTTGCTTCTTTCACAAAGATGTCCGGGGGAAGGAGGGCATTGAGCCCTCGCTTAAGCGTATCAATGGGGATTTGAGAAGCGGTTTTAAAATTGCAAACTTGGTTTAACGCGTGAACACCCGCATCAGTTCTGCCGGAGGCCAGAAGCTTGACATGCGATTGCGTCATCAGCTGAAGGCGTTCCTCGATGACCGCTTGAATGGTCAGCCCGTTTTTCTGCCGCTGCCACCCATGGTATCGGGTACCGTCGTATGCGACCACAAGCCTGATGTTTCTCAACGTCATTTGTTCTCAAAAAAAAAGGAACCTGCAACAGATTCCTTTTTTGATAGCTTGAATATGGGCTTGAAGTTAACGCTTTGAATACTGGAAACGCGCCCTCGCGCCCGGCTGCCCGTATTTTTTCCGTTCTTTCATTCTGGAATCTCTGGTCAGAAATCCGGCTTTTTTGAGCGGGTCCCTCAGTGCAGGATCTATATCCACAAGCGCCCGACTGATGCCGTGCCGAATGGCGCCGGCCTGGCCCGCGATTCCACCACCTTTGACATTGATATAAAAATCAAATTTTTCCCCCAGGTCGGTCAGTGCAAGGGGCTCCATGACAGCGTTTTGATCCGCCTCCCTATTCAGGTATTGCACCAAAGACCGCTTGTTTATATTTATCTCACCGGTGCCGGGCTTCATCCAGACCCGTGCAACGGCCGTTTTTCTTTTCCCAGTGGCGTGAAATAGTCCCTCTGCCATTTATATCTCCAAAGCCTCCAATTGTTGTGCCTCATGAGGATTTTCGGGGCCAACGTAGATTTTCAACTTTTTCAGCTGACGTCTTCCCAGGCTGTTTTTAGGGAGCATGCCTTTAACCGCAAACCGCAAAACATCCTCCGGTTTCTTCTCCAGCAGTTTCCGTGCGGAAATCTCTTTTAAACCACCAATATAACCACTGTGTCGATAATAAATCTTCTTGTCCCATTTCTTGCCGGAAAGGGCAACCTTTTCAGCATTGACAACAACAATAAAGTCTCCGGTGTCCGCATGGGGCGTAAAGATGGGTTTATGTTTCCCGCGCAGTCTCGTAGCGATCTGTGTGGCAAGTCTCCCCAGAATTTTGTCTTCGGCGTCTACCAGGTACCACTTCCTGTCGACTTCCTGTTCTTTGGCAACAAACGTTTTCATTTCCTTTATCCTGTTCAACAAAATATGAAAAGATTCTTTTAGGTCAACTCAGCATATATGTCAAGGTCTTTTTCGAAATAAATTTGTTGACATGGTTTGGATTTCCTGCTAAATCAGTTTTTCCATTTGGCGCCCGTAGCTCAGTTGGATAGAGCGCCGGGCTTCGAACCCGTAGGCCGCAGGTTCGAGTCCTGCCGGGCGCGCCAGGAAAAAATTCAGATACGGGCCTGTAGCTCAGCTGGCAGAGCAGTTGACTCTTAATCAATTGGTCGGAGGTTCGAACCCTCTCAGGCCTACCAAGAAAATCAAGCACTTAGGGCATTTCAACCCTAGGTGCTTTTTTGTATCAGCTCGATTTTGTACAGTCCTTGTACAAGATTTTAGATTTTACCCACCAAAGAAAAAAGGGATTTTCAACTTTCATACCCTATGATCAAAACCCCCAAAATCCTCAAAAGGCCAACCCCTACACCACAAAAAAAACCGCCCCTCCGATACCGGGAAAGCGGCTTTGCCTACCATGCCTTTGATGGAGAAAACCCCCCCTTGTGGCTCTCAAGAACCCCTCCACATCAATCCAGTCTTTCTTAATTTTTTTGCCGATCTGGTTCCCTAGCGCAATATCCTCAAAATGCTCAAAAGGTGTCAAATCATCTCAATTGTCCTGCTCTCCGGGCTATTGCCAAAAGTCATCGGTATTTTAACCGGATTACCCCACCCATACTTATATTTGAATACCTTGAGTTAAGATATCGATTACCCCACCTCTCCCTTCAAGAGATAAAAGATGAAGGTTTGCTCTCACGCAATAATGCGTGAATCCACAGACGTGTTAGAAGATATGTTGGAATTTCTTGTTGGATGTTTATTCTAATTGCTTTATTGTTTTGTAACGAATCGACAAATTATCTGCATCAATAATTTCGAATCTTGCGTTTTTGTATCCGACAATTTTTGTATCTTTAAGGTCATATTTTATTTCTTGGTGAAAAGCCGGTCGAGCCATATCCTTAATAAATTCTCGGTAAAGAATAGAAAGTGTATTGGCTGATTTCCCAGTGTAGACAAGCTCCTTTTTAAAACTGGTGTCTGACCATTCTTCTTTTTCTATTACTTCAAAGTCAATATTCTTCACTGGTTGAATACGAAATTTCCCAGTGGTTTTATTTATCAAAAATATTGCTGTAGAATTAGGTTTATCCTTATATAAAAATATTCCGCCATCAAGAGAATAAGTCGATTCTATCGCAGGCACTTCTATACTAATACCATCTTTAGCAGAGAAGAACCGACCTTCAAAATTTTCTTTAGTCAACTTCAAAAAACCTTTTCTAATTCGAAATCTATTAATGAATCCATTGTATTTTCCATCATATATTATATCGCTTTTTAAAATAAGAGTTGGGACTATTTGTTTCGAGT
Organism: uncultured Desulfobacteraceae bacterium; assembly: GCA_964588535.1. Taxonomy (GTDB): domain Bacteria; phylum Desulfobacterota; class DSM-4660; order Desulfatiglandales; family Desulfatiglandaceae; genus NaphS2. Next base: position 5,816 of record CAZPQA010000059.1, on the reverse strand, counting down.
ATGTTGAAATCATACTTTCACCTACACTGACCTCAGATATAATACCAATAGCAGGTTTCTTGATTATCTCTGTCTTAAAAAAAACATGATGACCTGAATCAACGCCTCTTGATGTTGTAGCGCATCCACTAAGAAATACAGTTACCCCAATAACAAAAAACCAGAACAACTTTTTCATGAAATTCTCCTCCGTTAGCGAACATTAAACTCAGTAACCCAAATTATCCATCGCCCTGGGAGCGCACCGCAAAAACCCGCATGGTGATGGAGTAGGCAAAGTGATCCCAGTGCTTTAAGCCGTAGTTGAAGGTGAAGTAACGAGCCTGCGACGAACCCTTAGTCTCCCCCGACCATACCCACCAGCCGGTGGTCTTTAAAAGAGGCGTCATATTTCGGGAGCCAGTTGCTTTCTTGTAAAGACCCTCCAGTTCATTTGTGGTCGGCATACGCCACCCACCGCCCAGGCTCTGTACCCACGATCTAGCTTCATCCCAGTTCGTGTCTCTATCAGGTCCAACTTTCCATTCGAGCCCCGTATTGGTATCTTTCACGATCCCGTTGGCGTAGGCCACATAAATTCCATCTTTCCATAAATTGTGCGTCTGGTTGACCAAGGCAACGGCATTAAGTCCCCTGGTCGTTTGTCGGAAATCCTTTTTCAATTCCTTTTTCTTTTGTTTGATTATTGGGGTTTCTTCTTTCTTGGTAATACTCTGGCTCACCTTTTCCAAACGCTCTATTCTATCAAGTAACTCTTTATCTCTTTTCCTGAGTTCAACCAGATTTTTCATAGCCTTTTTATTATTCATAAGCCTTTTGAGGCTTTTTTCAACTTGTCCCGTATCAACCTCCACCCTTACTTTGATAATAACCCCATAACCTTCACCCGTCGTATATGGCTTTTGTGAAATAATCTCCGTTTTCAATACACCACTTGCTAAAGCCAATATCTGGTCTTTCGTGAGCCTTCCATCTTCCACAATGGTCAAGGTCTCCAAATAAGTGCCAGCCTTCTCTAAGACCTCACGCTTTGCCTTATGAATAGCTGCCGTTCTGGCATCATCCGGAGATTGGCTCCCGCTGAAAGGTTGTCTAACCGTATGAAGAAAAGTTTTAATTTCTGCCTGAGCTAGTGGCAGAAACCAGAAAAACATAATGACGAAAAGTAAGAGCGTTCTTTGAAGTGGACCCCATTGTTTGGACAGCCCCGGAGGGGCGATAAGCTCTGAATTGTGTTGTTTTGCTGCGGACAGAATCGTGGTTTTCGTCAGTTTTTTGGCCTCGCTGAAGTCTTTGTCGCCCGTAATGAGAAAATCTGCTCCTGCATCTAGAGCACATGAAAGGAACTTGGCATCTTTCTGGTCCCGGGGAAAGGAAAGGATACTGGAACTGGGGACCACAAGGATCATTTCCTCAAACACTTGTTCCCATTTTTCAATCACCGAATGGGTCAGTTTGAATTTCTTTCTGCGCAGAACATCGCGGTATTCCTTCATAATTTCCTCTGTGGCAATCCACACAAAATCGGGCCTTGAGGACAGAAACAGGATAACTTTTTCAGGTAAACGGTCTCTGAAAGCCGCGGATATCAGGACATTGGTATCCACCAGAACTTTCATCGCCCGCTCCTGTAACGCTCGATCTCAAGGGCGATTTCCTCTTCAGTAATGATCCGGGCCTGAGGCAGACTCTGGGTTTCCTTAAACAGGGCTTTGAGTCTCGTTGTTCGCTCCTGCTCATCACTGTCCTGAGCCAGGACGAGGACCTCTACCATTTGACCCGGATGAAAAGGCATGTTCTCCAAAACCAGTTTTTTCGGGTCCTGAATTCTGGCGACGGTTTTATAGGCTTTCATGACGTACCTCCCTCGAAGATGGGTTGAGCAAAAGTCCCTGAAGGGATTTTCCTGAATTACAAAGGATCTTCAGCTCGATAAATTGAATCCCGTCTCAAATACCGGGATATCTTGTCTGATGGTCTTTTTTGCCGGAAGGCCGAAAATGGCATCCAAAGGCAGCTCTTCTTTTCGATACTCCAGCCAAAAGCGATGGCCCATCCTGAGCTTTCCCCTGCACACCACCTGTACCTCAATGATCCGCCGATCCAGAAATTCTGATGGCCTGGCCTCCAGCCGCTTCCCGGTTTCATCTTTGATATTGGCCAGGTCAATAATACTTTCAACACCTTCATCTGTGATGACCTCTTTGCGGGGTGTAAGGAACTGCGCGTAACCCATGAAAATCCTCCCTCAAGAAATGGCAGCGGGGGCTAACTGGTTCGTTACGCACTGCCGCAGCCGCATAGAATTCATATTGTACCACAGGTGCTGAGTATTTATACAGGATTTCTCTCTGAAGAAGAAATCCAAGTGAAGGCAGGAGCCGCGTTAACGGTTGCGTCTAATACCCAAAAATACAAAACCCCATTCTCCATCTGTTCGGAGTAACGGGGTTTTGGTGTGACCATAGTCCATTTTTAATCCTCATTTCGTTATTAAGGTTGAAAGAAGATCAATTCGAAAATATTCACTAATATCCTTTAATCAGACCCTTGACAGAAGTCAATGAAAATGCCCACATCTAAAAGAAATTGAAATTGAAAATTTTTTAGAAACCAACGGAAGATTTGGGATTGTTTGGTCAACGTTTTGTTATTCTCTTGACTTAAAAAGTTATAAACAGTACGGTCTTTTTGTAGGTAGTAAACTACAAAATGAGATTACAAATGGACGATTATAATCATATATCATTCCGGAAGGAATGGGAAATCACCGAAAAATCCGCTTACATGCTTGGAGAATGTCATGCTTTCGTTCACGCATTAACAGATATCCCACTGCAGCCAGAAAATCGGCAAGAATTGTTGAGCGTTTCTTTAAGGAAAGGCGCACAAGCGACAACAGCCATTGAGGGTAATACTCTCAGTGAAAAGGAGATTGAGAAACTCCAGGAGGGCTGGAGTCTACCGCCAAGCAAGGCGTATTTACAGACTGAGGTGAATAACATCCTTGAAGCATTCAATAGACTGCTCCGAGAGATAGTCACAGAGGATAAGGTGTTTTTTATCACCCCTGAACTAATCAAACAGTTTCATCACATGATTGGTAAAAACCTGGGTGAACATTTTGATGCAATACCCGGACGGTATCGTGAAGACAGGAGGCATGTAGGCCCGTATCTGGCCCCTGACCATAAATACATCCCGGAACTTATAGAAAAGCTCTGCGATTGGCTTCGCAAGGAATTCCATTACAACGATGGGCAGGGCTTTAGAACCGCTGTGATTCAAGCAATAGTCACCCACATATATATCGAATGGATTCATCCATTTGGGGACGGAAACGGTAGGACTGGAAGGTTGCTGGAGTTCTATATTTTGCTGCGTGCTGGTTTGCCAAGTATCGTTTCGCATATCTTATCGAACTTCTACAATCTTACTCGACCTGAATATTATCGGCAAATTGATAAGGCCAGAATAAAAAGAGATTTGACAGAATTCATACAATATGCGCTACAAGGCTTTCGAGATGGCTTAAAGGAAAACCTGGACTTTATTCAAAAAAGTCAACTCTCAATTTTTTGGCAGCATTATATTTACGAGAGGTTTGCAGACCTCAAATATACGAAGAAGTCTGCGTTTAAGCGAAAAAGATCTTTAATATTGCAAATTCCTATTGACCAAACATTTTCAGTGGACGAACTAATGATGATTTCGCCGGATATTGCACGAAAATATGCTAGGGTTGGGAGAGCCACTGTCTTGAGAGATTTGAAAGAACTTCAAGGGTTAAACCTTCTCAGGAAAATAGGCAGAAGTTATATGGCCAATACTGGAATTTTAAAAGCGATGATGCCGGATAAAAAGGCATAACAAATGAAACTTTGAATTTGGTCGCCGGTTACTATGCAAAAAAACCACTTCGCAAAATTGGTTGTGAGTAGTTCCGTTGATCCGCGAGCCTGGGAGCAAACAAGGAGTCAAAATATGCGCGATTTTCTTTTACCCTTTATTCTCTTCTGCCTGATTCTTCTCTTGTCAGGTTGTTCTGCCGGCAACCCCATTCACTTATACCAGATCGACAATGGCAGAGCCATAAAGATGAAACCCGGAGATACGCTGGAGATTGTGCTGGACGCTAACCCGACTACAGGTTACCAGTGGAAAGCCCAGCCGTGGGATACAGAGGTTGTTGAACAGATTGACAAACCGGTTTATAAATCCAGGTCAGAAGCGATAGGTTCCGGTGGTGAATTAACGTTCTATTTTAAAGCCCTTTCTACGGGCCAGACACTGCTCGAATTCATTTATTTCAGAGACTTTGAGAAGGACGTCCCTCCCATAAAGTCATTCAAAGTGACCATTGTGGTCTCGTAAAAAGTCTCCAAGGCCGTCACTCCCGCGACAGAACCCCCTTTTCCTGTAAAAACGTAAAGATGGCTTCGACAGTGTCGTCAGGCCGTTCCATGGGCACAAAATGGCTGGTCCTGTCAAAGCACCTGACAACCGCATGGGGCACCTTTACCTGAAACCGTTTCACTGCGGGGGCCAAAAACGTATCCGAGGCTGCGCCATAAAGAACCAGGGTGGGCTGGCGGATCTGCGGGATATACCGCCAGATATCGTGGGAACAGACTGCAAAGCAACGTGACTCCCATTCCGGGGTACAACACAGCCGGATACCCCCGTTGTCTGAAGGCGCGGTTCCATCCTCGATGTAGCCTTCAAGGAAACCCCTCTCCCATGATCTGAACGGGTGCTTTTCCCTATAGGTATTCCGGATGGTCTCCGTGTCAGGCCAGAATGGATTTCTTCTGGCTGCCCGGGCCGCAATAGGGACACGTTTGGCAAAACCCGTTTTTTTGGCCAAGTACCACCACCACATCCACGAGAAGGGGAGGATGGTCGGATCGATGAGAATAAGGGCGCGGATCATGTCAGGCCGTTTGACGGCAAGAAGCAGGCTGGCTACGGCCCCACGGGAATGACCTATGGCAATCACCGGTTCTTTGAGATGTTTGAATAATTGCGCCAGGTCTTCAGAAAAGACATCCCAGTTTTCCAGGCTTCGAGGATCCGCCTCGGCAGTTGTCTTCCCGTGCCCCCTGTCGTCCATGCCGAGTACCCTGAGTTTGTTGCACAATTTCTGAGCGATCGGGGTATAGGTTCCTGCACAGAATCCGGTGGCATGGGAGAAGTGTGCCAGGGGTCCCGAACCTCCCCAGTCAATATAATTAAAATCGCCGTCCGGGCCTTTTAAGGTATGGTAGGTTTGCATCATTTTTCTCGTGATCCGTCCTGTTTGATTCTTTTTTCTGAGGGCTTTTCGGGTGTTCCGCATAATGCCCTCATGCTTCTTGACAAGCAAGTCTTTTTCCTAGTGCCCATCCACAAATGGCCAATTTGCCCGATTTCGGCGTCAGACTAAAATTGTAATCCGTCAGAGGTTTATATTAACCGTTGCCGGGGCTGCAAAATAAATTCCCCCGTAGCACCCGGAGAGATTTGGGACGGCGTCTTCCGTTTGGCAAAAAAATAGACCCTGCCCATCAATTTTCCGTGATTTATGTGGATTGATGTTTTAATGTGGGATCCATGTAGGGGCGAAAAATTTTTCACCCCTACAAAAACATGAATAAAAGAGAGGAACAAAATGAAATCAAACCATTTAAAATTGTTATTTTTATTCATCACAATCATGCCTTTTGCCACAGTATCCACACCCTTTGCCGGGGTGAATATGGACCTTCAACACAAGCTGACAATGGACAATCCGCCTCTGGATGTGGTGGCAACGCCGGACGGCAAATATATATTTG
>CAZPQA010000058.1:0-20129 GCA_964588535.1 uncultured Desulfobacteraceae bacterium | reverse complement strand
ACTCCATTCGCCATAATGACACCCTCCTTTCAAAAATTTCACATCGTTCCAGACTTCAGGTGCCACTTTAACAAATGGGTCTTTCCTTTAGCACGAAACAGGCCCGCGACACAAAAACGGACGCTTTATGATGGTCGCATAATAAGTTGTTTTTCCTTGAAGTCAACCCTGAAAGAAATTTTTATTAAAGTGAAAAAACGAAATAAATGAAATTGACATCTATAATGGGTGCCGTTATAATATAACCCATGATACAATCTTTCAAGACCACAGGCACAGAGGACATATTTGACGGTTCCGTATCTCGAGCTGCCAGGAAATGCTATCCACAATCAATTTGGCCTGTTGCGCGCCGTAAGCTGGATCAGGTCAACCGAGTTCGAGAGGTCAGTGAACTTTCAGTGCCTCCGGGAAACCGTCTGGAGCGCCTGAAGGGTGGTCGAAAGAATCAATACAGTATCCGGATTAATCAGCAATACCGCATTTGTTTTACATGGGAGGAAAGCGATGCTTATGAGATCGAAATCACAGACTATCACTAATGATGTTGTTGGCCGTCGACTCCCCCAAAAGCGCCCGCCAACCCATCCGGGGGAGATGCTTTTCGAGGAGTTTGTTAAACCCCTTGAGATAACACAGACAGAACTTGCGCGCCGTTTGGGTGTTTCATATCCTCGTCTTAACGAAATCATCAAAGGTAGACGTTCGGTAACCACAGACACGGCTTTGCGGCTATCTCGTGTGTTGGGTATGTCAGCAGATTTTTGGTTGGGTTTACAACAGGATTGGGATCTTTGGCAAACCATGAACAGCCCCGAGGCCAAGAAAATTTCTCTGCTGGAGCCAATTCTTCTGGAAAGAAAGAATGTTGCATAACCCAACGCTCCACCAGTCGCCTGATATCCATGTGGTCCTGGTCAAGTGAGGCGGAGGCGCCGGTGAGCTAGAGTTGAGCGCCAAAAAACGTCAAAGATGATATGAGAATGGAGAAAACAATGGACTCAATCAAAACCTTTTTCTTAAGATCACACCCTATGGCGTCTGCCTGGATCCGTTGTCTTTTTTTGTTGGTCCTTTTTTTGCTTCCCACAGGGTTTTCCTTTGGGCTTGCCCACGGGGAGGATATGATCAAAATCGGACTGCCGGAAGAACCGAAAACCCTCAATGTCTGGGCTGCCACGGATGTCTGGTCCAACCGGGTTTTGAATCAGCTGCTTCAGCCCCTTTACATTCGAGAACCCAAAACCCTGAAGCTCATCCCCTGGCTGGCTGCCGAAGATCCGATCTATGACCCGGCCACCCTTTCTTATACCATCAGGCTCAGGGATGCAAAATGGTCTGACGGATCGGAATTCACCTCTCATGATGTGGCCTTTACGGGCAACGTGATCAAGACCTTCCGGGTTCCCCGATTCATTGCCAACTGGGAATTTATCAAAAAAATGGAAACCCCGGATAAACACACGGTTCGTTTTTTCCTCAAAGAACCCAAGGCCCTGTTTCTATCCAGAACCCTCACCACGCCCATGGTGCAGAAAAAACAGTGGGCACCCATCTGCGCGCGTGCCGAAAAATCGGCCCAGTTGTCAAACACAAACGGGCCCCTTTCTGTTTTGCTCAAGGAAAATATCGTTCAACCCATTGGCAGCGGTCCGTTTGTGTTTAAAAAATGGGAAAAGGACAGCCACCTTTTACTTGAGAAAAACAGATATTTTTTCGGCACTGGAAAGCAGATTTCAGGTTTCAAACTGGGGCCCTATGTTGCCGGCATTCGATTCAGATTTATCGATAATACGGATGCCGCCGTCCTGGGCCTGTTCACGGGCAGTATCGACATGTACTGGTGGGGATTACAGGAAAATTACATTCATGATCTGGGTTCCCACAAGAACATAACGGTTTTCACCAACCAGAAAAGCGCCCTCTACTATATGGGGTTTAACGTCAGAAAAAAACCGTTCAATGATATTTATTTCCGAAAGGCCATTGCCTTGTCCGTGGATAAACCCTTTATTTTAAAACGGATCGTGCAGGGTTATGCGGTTCTGGCCAACTCCATCATTCCATCAGGCAATACCTTCTGGTATGACCCCAACGTCCCCACCTATGGACAAGGGTTTACCCGGGAACAACGGATTCGAAAAGCCTACAAGCTGCTGCGTGAATCGGGCTACACCTGGGAACTGCCACCCGTCAACCCTGAAGGGGGAGTGGAGAAAGGCCAGGGGATCCGCTATCCGGATGGCGCCCCAATGGAAACCCTCACCATCCTGACACCGCCTGCGACATACGACCCCAAACGGGCCATGGTGGGTAACATGGTTCAACAATGGCTCAAAATGCTGGGGATCCCTTTTGTTACCAAAAGCCTCTCCCTGGGGTATCTCCTCAAAAAAGTCAAAACCGAGCATGATTTTGATTGCTTTGTGCTGGGTTATGGAAACCTTTCCCTGGATCCGGACTATCTGCGCAATTTCTTCATATCCAGGAACAATAAACCGGGCGGCTGGAATACGAGCGGGTACAACAACCCACGTTTTGATGAAATCGCCGATGCCAGTGCCGATGCTCTGGATATCAACAAAAGACGGCAGCTCATATGGCAGATGCAGAACATCGTCATGGATGAGGTACCCTGGATTCCCCTTTACAGCCCGAAAGTGGCGGAAGGGGCCCGACAGGACCGCTTCACGGGGTGGGTTTCGATGCTGGGGGGCATCGGAAACCGGTGGTCTTTCTGCTGTATAAAACCCAGGTGATGGCAAACTCCCGATCCACATGATCCTTGACAAGGTACACCATATTCGTTATGCCAACTGAAAATATTGAATCCCCCCCGGCTTCAACGGAGCCCGCCGGGGCTCGTGCGTTTATTTGGCCCATTTAAAAATATCACAAAAGATGATTGAAGATACAGATAAGAAAATCATTAGCCAAATCCAGAAGGACCTGCCGGTCCACCCCCAACCCTTTGCACTGATGGCCGAAAAAATCGGCATTTCAGAGGAGGAGTTTGTCCTGCGGGTGAAACGCCTCAAGGAACGGGGCATCATCCGCCGGTTCGGTGCCACGCTGCGGCACCAGGAGGCCGGGTTCAAGGCGAACGCCATGATCGCCTGGAAGTCTTCTGAAACCGTCATCAGTGAAATGGGAAAAACCCTTGCCCGTTTCAGAGAGGTTTCCCACTGCTATCACAGAGCCCCAAAGGGCGACTGGCCCTACAACCTTTATACCATGGTTCATGGGGCCAGCCGGGATGAATGCCGTAAAATTGCTGAGCAGATGTCTGCCGCCACGGGCCTCACCGAGTACGCCGTTTTGTTCAGCGAAAAAGAGTTCAAGAAAACCAGCATGGAGTATTTCGCATGAGAGAAAAATCTAAAGTCTTGTTTGAGAAAGCAAGAAAAATCATCCCCGGTGGCGTGAACAGTCCCGTCAGGGCGGGGAAATCCGTCGGGGTGGATCCACCCTTCATCGCCTCAGCCAAAGGCGCCCTGATCCGGGATGCGGACGGCAACGAATACATCGACTATGTGGCCTCATGGGGTCCCATGATCCTCGGTCACGCCCACCCTGAGGTGCTGGAGGCGGTCATAAAAAGCGCCGAACGGGGCACCAGCTATGGCGCACCGACGGAAAGTGAAGTCACCATGGCAGAAGCCATTGTGGAAATGGTCGCTTCCGTTGAAACAGTACGCATGGTAAACTCGGGTACGGAAGCCACCATGAGCGCCATTCGACTGGCCAGGGGCTATACGGGCCGGGACACAATCGTAAAATTTGACGGCTGCTACCATGGCCATGCAGACAGCCTGCTGGTATCAGCCGGCTCGGGGATTGCCACCCTCGGCATCCCCGGAAGCCCCGGTGTTCCTGAAGATGTGGCCAGACATACCATTTCACTTCCCTATAACAATCTGAACGCGGTTGAAAAGGCTTTTGACCGATTCGGCCCTGAAATCGCCTGCGTCATTCTGGAAGCTGTTCCCGGAAATATGGGGGTCGTTATTCCGGATCAATCCTTTCTGGAGGGACTTAGAAGTATCACCAGCAGCCATGGGGCAATCCTTATTTTTGATGAAGTGATCACCGGATTCAGACTGGCCGAAGGCGGTGCACAGGAAGTTTTGAGTATCACGCCTGATCTCAGCTGTTTCGGGAAAATCATCGGCGGCGGGCTTCCGGTGGGCGCCTATGGCGGCAGGGCGGAAATTATGGACCGGATCGCCCCGGATGGAGATGTTTACCAGGCCGGAACCCTTTCCGGAAATCCCCTGGCCATGGCTGCGGGCCTGACCACCCTGAACATCCTGAAACGGGAAAACCCCTATGATGAGCTCAACCGGAAATGTGAAACACTTTTCATGGGCCTTGAGAAAGCCGCCCGAAAAAATGGTATACCGGTGACGGTAAACCGCATGGGATCCATGGGGTGCCTCTTTTTTACCCCTGAAAGCGTAACGGATTTCGCCTCAGCCCAAACCGGTAACCAGGATATTTTCAGGCAATATTATCAAGAGATGCTGGATCGGGGCGTATACCTGGCACCATCGTCTTTTGAGACCACGTTTCTTTCTATGGCCCATACAGGGGAAATGATAGAGGAAACCGTTCATCGAGCTGAAAAAGCCTTTGAAATTGTAGCGCAGGGGCTCTAGCCCTGCCATTTTCTGCATCTGTATAAGCGTTTTTGAGGATAGGTATTAATTAATGTCAGAGATTGAAAAAAATAAAATTACCCTCGACTTTTCAAAAGGAGATGGGCTGCTCCCGGCCATTGCGCAGGATGCCGCATCAGGGAAAATATTGATGCTGGCCTATATCAACCAAGCCGCCTGGGATAAAACCCTTGAAACCGGCGAATCCCACTATTGGAGCCGTTCCAGGCAGGAGCTGTGGCACAAGGGTGGCACTTCCGGACATGTCCAGATCATTAAGGAAGTGTTTGCGGACTGTGATGATGACACGGTTGTTTTTCGGGTGGAACAGGTTGGCGGCGCAGCCTGCCATACGGGATATGAAACCTGTTTCCACAAGAAAATAGCCTCTGACGGCACTGTGACCATTGTGGGAGAAAAAATATTTGATCCGGAGAAGGTATACAAAAAATGAACACATTGAAATTCGGCATTCCCAAGGGAAGCCTTCAGAAAGCAACCATTGGCCTATTTGATAAAGCCGGCTGGAAAATCACCGTGAACAGCCGAAGTTATTTTCCTGACATTAACGATCCCGAGATTGAATGCGCCCTCTGCCGGGCCCAGGAAATGTCCCAATACGTGGAAAACGGCACGCTGGATGCGGGTCTTACCGGAAAAGACTGGATTGAAGAGAATGAATCCCGGGTGATAACGGTTGATGATCTGGTTTACTCCAAGGTCAGCCAGAACCCGGCGAAATGGGTGCTGGCAGTGCCTGCGGGCTCAGACATTAAAACCCTTGAAGATCTTCAGGGGAAGAAAATCGCCACGGAACTGGTCAATTTCACGCGAAAATTTTTTGAAGAAAAAAACATCGACGTGAAGGTCTCCTTTTCATGGGGGGCCACAGAAGCCAAGGTGGTTTCGGGGCTGGCGGATGCCATCGTTGAAGTGACTGAGACCGGAAGCACCATTCGGGCCCACGGCCTTGAAATTATTCATGAACTCATGGAAACCAATACCCAGTTGATCGCCAACCGGGAAGCCTATCAGGATGAGTGGAAAAAACAGAAGATTTCCCAGATTATTCTGCTTCTCAAAGGGGCTTTGCGGGCGGAAAATATGGTGGTGCTCAAGATGAACGTTCTCAAACGAAATATTGAGGAAGTTATCAAAATCCTGCCGAGCCTGAATGCGCCCACCGTCGCGGGCCTTCACCGCTCCGATTGGATATCCGTTGAAACCGTTGTGGATGCGCAGCTGGTGAGGGACCTCATCCCCCAACTGATGCACGCCGGCGCTCAGGGAATCATTGAATGCGCCCTGAACAAGGTTATCTGAGACTGACATTAAATCGAGAATAAATCCATGAACAGAGTCGCCGAACGAACTCGAAACATTCCCCCCTTTATCGTCATGGACGTCCTGGAAAGGGCCCACGAGCTGGAAAGACAGGGACGCGATATTATTCACCTGCAAATCGGGGAACCGGATTTCCCAACACCGGAGTGCATCTGCGAAGCGGCCAGAGAAGCTATTTCAAGGGGCGAAACCCACTATACCCACAGCCTGGGGCTGCTGGAACTGCGGGAAGCCGTCTGCGAGCATTACCACCATAAATACGGCGTCAGCATTGACCCGGATCGCATCCTGGTGACTTCCGGCACCTCCCCTGCCCTTTTCATGGTCTTTTCCGCCCTCCTTGAAGCCGGGGATCAGGTGGTCATGACCGACCCCCATTATCCCTGCTACCCCAATTTCGCGGAATTCATGGGCGCCCGCCCCAGTCGGGTCAAAGGGTATGAAGAAGACGGGTTTCAGCTTCGTCCTGAAGCGGTCAAAGAAAATATCGGGCCGAAAACCCGGGCGATCCTCATTAACTCTCCTTCCAATCCCACCGGAAACCTGCTTAGCAAAGATCGAATGGTTGAACTGGCACAACTGGGGCCCCCCATCATATCCGACGAGATTTACCACGGCCTGGTTTACGGGGAAACGGAGCATTCCATTCTTGAATTCACGGAGAATGCTTTTGTGCTGAACGGGTTTTCCAAGGTCTTCGCCATGACCGGTTGGCGTCTCGGCTACCTGATTGCGCCCCCAGACTTCATTAGACCCATGCAGAAGGTCCAACAGAACTTTTTCATATCTGCGGGAAGCGTTTCCCAATGGGCGGGTATTGCCGCCCTGAAGCATGCCCATAAAGATGTTGAGCGGATGCGGGCCGTTTATGACGAACGCCGCAAATACATGATTAAACGGATTCGGGAGCTGGGTTTCGGCGTTGCCGTGGAACCGGCAGGCGCCTTTTATATCCTGGCCAACGCCCGCCACCTGGCTGAAAGCTCCTATGATCTCGCCTTTGAAATCCTCGAAAAAGCCAATGTGGGCGTAACACCCGGCATCGACTTCGGGCAGAACGCCGAAGGTTATATCCGCTTTTCATACGCCAACTCCCTTGAAAACATCAAGGAGGGGTTGAATCGGATCGAAGGTTTTTTAAAGACCCATGGACGTTGAATTCATCAAAAGCGCTTTTCAGAAAAAACACTATCCACCCCCCGACAGGCCGGAGATCGCTTTTGCGGGAAAGTCCAATGTGGGGAAATCCAGCCTTCTCAACACCCTTGTCAATCGGCGAAAACTTGCCAGAACCAGCAGCACCCCCGGCAGGACACAGGCCATCAATTTCTTCCGCTTCGGCAAAACCCTTTACCTGGTGGATCTCCCCGGGTACGGATTTGCCCGGGTGCCCATCAAGGTCAAGAAATCCTGGGGACAAATGGTCGAAGACTACCTTCGGACCCGGGAGACCCTTCAGGCCGTGGTGGTTATTCTTGACATTCGCAGGGACCCCTCATCGGGGGATGAAAACCTCATCAACTGGTTGAATTATTATGCCATTAAACCCATCGTTGTGCTGACCAAAGCCGACAAAATTTCTCGTCAGCAGACAAAAAAAAGAGCTGACCTCATTACCAAAAGCCTGAAGGCCGTCTCATTTTCCGCGCCCGTCATTTTCTCCTCACATACCCGGCAGGGCGTGGAGGAATTATGGGAAATTATCAACGGGATGAGGGTCACATCTTAATTATTAACTGTTGGTTTTTAAAAATTGAAGGTAACCCAATGGATTTGACCCAGACCAAGTATGAAATTGACAAGGGCATAGCGACAATAACGCTGCATCGACCGGACAGAATGAATGCTTTTACCTCCGTGATGCGCAGCGAACTGATTGCTCTTTTCGCTGAAACAGATCTTGATGACGCGGTTCGCGTCGTGGTGGTGACAGGTGCCGGAGGGGCTTTTTGTGCGGGGGCGGACCTTTCCGGTGGCAGCTCCACCTTTGACCGGTCAGGGAAAACCACCATCACTAATCATCGTGACGGCGGAGGGCAGGTGTCATTGGCAATATACAAGTGCCGAAAGCCCGTTATCGCGGCTATCAATGGACACGCAGTCGGAATCGGCATCACAATGACACTCCCCATGGACATGCGTATCGTAGCCGAAGACGCCAAGGTCGGCTTTGTATTTGCAAAGCGCGGCGTTGTTTTAGAGGCGTGTTCGTCCTGGTTTCTGCCCCGTATCATTGGCATTGCCAAGGCCACTGAACTGGCCTATACAGGGCGCGTATTTCGTGCCGTTGAAGAGGCAGGTTCCGGACTTTTCAATTACGTTGTGCCGAAAGACAGAGTGCTTTCAAAGGCCATGGAAATTGCAAGGGAAATCGCATCCAATACCTCAGCAGTATCCGTGGCACTCAATAAAGCGCTTCTCTGGCACGGGCTGGGCGAAGATGATCCCCAGTCTGCTCACCTTTTGGATTCCCGCTGTTTCTACTGGGCGGGAAAGCAGAAGGATGCAAAGGAAGGCATCCAGAGCTTCCTGGAAAAACGACAGCCCGCCTTCACCATGAGCCCCTCAGCGGACATGCCGGATTTTTACCCCTGGTGGAAGGAACCGAAGGTTTAATATGAGACTCGAAATAATATAAACTAATATATTAAATACTTATATAACTTTCATAGCCCTTTTTTGTGGCCTATGTTTTCCGTTTCCAACCCTATTTCCAACCTCCACAAGGGAAATGGGTGTTTCATAGCTTTCGCACCGCCAATAAAATATTCAGGAGATACAGATGACTATTCCTTGTGAAGATCACACAAGACGAGGCCCTACAGACCGAATAAAAGATGATCGGGTCACGCGGGACCGGCTCCGCCGCTACAAAAAAGCCTTCCATGTGGGTCAGGTCATAACCTCGGAAATGGATAGGGATCTCCTGTTTGAGGTCATTATTCATCAAACCAATGAGGTCTTGGAATCCGAAAGAAGCACGGTATTTTTGCACGACGATAAAGCGAACCAGCTCTGGTCGCTTGTGGGGGTCGGGCTGAAAAAAAAGGAAATACGCATACCATCGGATTATGGGGTAGCCGGTTGGGTCTTTCAGCATCGAACTCCGGTGACCGTCAATAACGCATACAAAGATCCGCGGTTTTATTCTGAGGTGGACAAGAAATCCGGATTCAGGACCAGGAATATCATCTGCGTTCCCCTTGTCACTTGGGCCGGCCACTGTATCGGAGCGCTTCAATCCATTAACAAAAATCCCGCTGACTTCACGGATGACGACAGGGAATTATTGGCCTATATATCCAATTATGTGACGATTGCCCTAGAAAATATGAGATTTTTCGAAGAGCTGAAGGATCTGAACAAGGCGAGGGAAAGGGCAATTAATCACCTGGCACATGAACTGAAAACACCACTGGCGCTTATCGGAGCCATATTTGAACGTTTTTTCAAGGCCTTCAAAGAGGAAGGTGACCCGAAACTTGCCAGAATGATCGACAGGGGCAGACGCAATGTGAAGCGGTTGGTAGATCTTCAGGACAAGATTGACGACATACTTAGCCTGAGAGCCTTTTCGAAAAAAGACCAAATCAGCCACATAGTTGAGTCTGCGGCCGATTTTGTGGAAGAATGCCGCGAGGAAAGTGATACACGATACACCGAAGCCTTGGCCCTGGTCCTAGAACGGATCGAATCCGTCTATGGCGTTGAAGATCCCCATGCAGAAAAAACAACCCTCCATGAGTTACTGAATAACATATCCAATGACACCATATCATCCATGCAGGAAAGGGATCTGGAAATCATCAGGGGTTTTGAAAAAGGGCATGTGGTGAATACAGACGAAAAGGTCCTGAGGAAGGTTTTTGGAGGTCTGTTAAAAAATGCCATCGAAAATACCCCGGATGAAGGTAAGATCGAGGTGGGTCTCAGGTGTACGGACCATGAGATCTGCATTGATTTTCGTGATTACGGTCTTGGAATCAGTTCTCAAAATCAGAAGTTGATCTTCCAAGGGTTCTTTCACACCCAGGATACAATAGCTTATTCAACAAAAAAGCCGTACCAGTTCAATGCAGGGGGTACCGGGTCTGATCTCTTGCGAACAAAGGTTTTCTCAGAACGCTACGGATTCTCGGTGGGGTTTGAAAGTACGAAATGCCGGTTCATACCCGATGACACAGACGAATGCCCTGGAAAAATCTCTGAGTGTCCATTTATAAAAACACGGTCAGAATGCTTGTCCTCAGGTGGGAGTACTTTTTCCGTGAAATTTCCCATGGACCCGAACGATTCAACAATGTAGAATGATGGATGATGGGTTGTTGTCCATACACCTTTTTGCTGCGCCGTTGGACGGGTATAGATAGCTATGTAGTGTCTGAACGAAAACTAGGATTTTTTGTCAAGGTCAAGGAAGATCAAAATTTTAACCACAGGAATACATTTGGTATTTCGAGGATTAAAATTTTTATCTGACGCAGAGATTGGCGAAAAAGACAGTTTTCGTTCGGGCACTATGTATACATCCGGTAGGCTGGCAGCCTGGAATTTATCCGTGCCTTCAAACCCCGCTCTTCCAGATTACACCATCCTTTGTGAGGGATGCCCTATATAAACCATCCGTTTGATATCCTGGGTAAAAAGTGAAGGATTGATCTGGCAGTCTTGCGAAATCCTGGCTATTATGATACGCAATGACCATGCACGAATTTTTCGTATGAAGATGCTCTCTGTATAAACCGTAAATGGACTCGTTTTAGATTCATAGAATTCCGAAGCTCTTATCAAAGCACACTTCAGGCAGGAAACCCTATTTTTCCTCAAGTCCTGCCCCGGCATTTACCCTTTTGAATAGACATGGAAAGTGCAGCGGTATTTTGAATACATGTATGAAGTTGTGGTTGTGTTATTTGGTGGCACTTTTAGGGTTTCTTGTTTTGGCAAGTGATGGCTTTGGATACGAGATAAACGACAAACTCTATATGGGGGGTCTATTTGCTGGGGCATATCAATATCAGAGTATTAGCGATGCCCCTGGATACGAAAATGAGGGCAGGGGCGCAGTGTTGTTTCAACCAGAAATTGGTTTTAGCCCGACTAAAAGCGATGCGTTTTTCGCCAAGTTTGGTTTTGCCGCCGGCAATAGTCTTAATGACGTCACTCCCTTTGTACTGCTTCCCTGGGCAGCTAACCTGCAAGATGACGTGAAAAACATCAACGGCAGAAACCGCGACTACCTGCTTGTGGCTTGGTACAAGCACACATTCACGTTCAGCGCGGGTCACACCCTGGGACTCACTGGTGGTATTATTGACGCCACGGACTATATGAATGAAAACGCTTATGCCAATGACGAGAACACGCAATTCATGAACGAGGCACTGACTAACGGCCCCGGCGTGTTTTTACCTTCCTATGACTACGGTGTAGCTTTGGAATGGGCGATAAACGATTTTTCCGTGAAAGGCGCTGCTATGGCGGTGGGAGACAATAAAGAAGCGGAACCAAACAATGAACCATACAATTTCTGCGGGATTCAGTTGGGCTATAAGGTGAACACGGTTTTGGGGGTGGGGAACTATCGTGTGAATATGGATATTACAAGCGATAGTTTTTCCGACCCGAAAAGACAAAAAAAGGAACGGATCTATGCTGCTTTGATCTCCTTTGACCAGCAACTCGGAGAGGTTCTAGGGGTGTGGATTCGGTTTGAGTGGAAGAACGATAATACTGCCGTAAACTTTGCGGATGTTTACACGGGTGGCATCAACATCAATGGGAATCTCTGGGACCGCGCTTGCGACAATATCGGGATCGGTTATGGTCATCTAAGGGGCGGTAATCTGAATTTAGACCACACGGATGTATTCGAGATCTACAGCCGTTTTGCTGTGAATGAGATTTTTGCTGTTACAGGAGATATGCAATATATGAAGGACTCAATGAAAACGGGAAGCAGTCCGAAAGGGTGGATTTTTGGGCTTCGCCTGTCAGCAGAGTTCTAGAACATTAGTTGACAAGAACTTCCTTTCTTGTGAGGGAGTATAACTCAATGTATCACACGTTGGCAATGAAAAATGCTCACCACAACATCTTGGCTATGGTCCAAGCTCGATTTCACCTTCCTGCATAATTTAAAGCACCCTCCAATTCATGTTTATAGAACCCAACAGAACGAAACAATTCATCTGGCAGCTTTGCGAAATTCTGGCGAATGTGGTACGCAAGGATCATGAACGTTATGTTGCCGGTTCGGTTGCCCTTTACCAACACTTTTGATTACACCCACGAAAAAGCGTTCAATGAGTAAATTTAGGTATTTATGGTAAAAACAACAGCAAGGTAAATTATACCCTTTGGTGGAAGGAACCGAAGGTTTAGGGATTCTCACATCTCTTTCGCAGGCATTTTCAGGTAGGCATTGAGAACTGGTCGGTCTGCGTCAGCCCAGTCCAGGGCAGGCAACTCGGAAGTTGTCAACCACGCAAAAGCTGCGTGTTCACGGAGAACGATCTTTCCCGATTTTATGACGCAGATAAATGGATGAAGGATCACAGTAAAGGTTGCATACGCATGGGTCATGGGTTTGAGTGCCTCTCCAATCTGAATGCATAATTCCAGCTCCTCCTTCAGTTCCCGCCTCAAACATTCCTCCGGGGTTTCGTTTTTTTCAATCTTACCACCCGGAAATTCCCATTTCAGCGGCAAACTCATTCCCACGTTTCGTTGAACGGCAAGCGTAAAATCACCCTGGCGGATAATGGCGCAGGAGACGTCGGTGGTACTGCCAGAATCGTATTGGTAGATCAGGTTATCTCCCAATCCAATCATTCTATTTCCTTCTATTGCACTCTTGGCACAATAGTTTAACATTGCCTACAGTATTTCTTCCGCCTTCTGAAAGTGGGATGATGTGTTCACATTCAATATGTTTTTTGCTTCCACATTGTGAACATCTTCCTTTGTCTCTTTTCGAAACGTGCTTTTTAACACGAGAAGGTATTTTTATTGATGTCTTTCTATTTCCTTTTATTGCATCTGATCCACCCCAGTCCTCATCTGTTTCCCCTATCCATTCTTTATCTGATATTTGTTTTTTTTCTACTTTGTCATTCTTCTCACGGTTTTGGTATGCTTTATGAAACCATCGAATGAGAAAAAAATTATCGCAAATGCTACCAGAGCTCCTAAGATTTCCCCGATATATGGAATATCCATCGCTCACTATCCTCCACATCATTGCGTTTTACTATCATCTTTTTTACTATTTTTATATGCGCGATATTTCCTGGTAAAATCTATCAAAAAAAGAATCACCACAACTATGAATACCGCGAAGAACAAATATTTCATAGACATTGATAAAAACCTCAACTTCCCCCTGGTTCCCATGCTCCGCGTGGGAGCCCATCCGGGACGCTCCGCGTCTTTCTCCCGCCCACCGTTTTCAGGGTCATCAACACATTCCCGGGCCCACATCCACAATTTTCTGTGTCGCTTTTACGCGAAAGTACCACCGTTTGAAATGATTGGCAAGCGTTACCCCTTTTGATGGAAGGACTGTCCTGCCATCTATTACCGCTTCGTACTGTTGATCACGATCGGCTGGAGTGGCCCGAAGCTGACATGAACAAAATGTGAAGTTATTTTTGAGCGAACCCTAAGGGCCTCGGCAAAAAATAAATGCGCAAGATTGCGCCGTATTTTGGTTTGTATACAAGGCGCATCCACCAGTGCATATAGTGGATATGTGCCGGGGGATGCAACGCAGTAGACGGACCAAAGGACAAGCCAGATTGTGTATTTATTTTTTGCCGAGGCCCTAAGGTCAGGAAATCAAGTGTTATTTGATGGGGTGAGAAGGCATCAGGGCGGTTCCGTACGGTATTCTTCGGCAAATTTCAAAAAATTGGCGAGATACGGACTGCTCTGGTTATAATCATTGATCGCTTCCGCATGAAACTGTTTTGAGTAAAGCGGCCTTCCTGAGTTCTTTAATGCCTGGATATAGGATGTGCGTGCGATGACGTGAAACTCGTCGTATCGGGGGTCCCTCACAAAGAGCGGACTGACGGCCCAGCTGTGAATTTCCACGGCCCTGAACGGATTTGGCATACCCCTGAAAACAGGATCCTTACCGTATTCAGGCAGAATACGGACCGGTGTGGGCGTTTCTCCCCGGGTCAAACGGAACATGGTGTCGTCGAACCAGCCCATCCAGCGGGCGAAACTGAGACCATGGGCCATAGCGAAAAATTCATGCCCGGCACATATCCCCAGCATGGGGATGTCGTCAACCTCTCGAATGATCTCAAATTCCCCGTAAAACTCAAACATTGGCAGGTATTGAAAATTGGCGTTGTTTCCGCTTAAAATGATGGCCATGGGCTTATTCCTGAGCGAACGGACAGTTTTGAGCGACATGTTCTGGTGGGGAACCGTAACGGTTGCGTAACCCTCGCGTTCGACGAATTTGGCGATCTGCGTATAAGTGTAACCGTTCATCTGATTGCCAATGACCAGCACGTACTTCCCATCGGGGACATGCGGGATTTCCGGCTCCCCCTTGACATAGGGGATGATCACATTCAGCTGGGCCTGCAGCGCGTTCTGGGAATAGATGACAAGACGGTAATACCGAGCATTGACCGGCTTGAAATCAACAATATTCCTATAGGTGTCATTCTTCTTGACTTCCGTCCCCTGAATATCCATCCAGTTGCGGGCATCATCGCTCCATTGCCATACAAAATGGGTCAGCCAGCCGGGCGCCAGGGATGTCTGCCGGGTTGAAAGCATCCAGAATCGGGCAACGGGCGTTGCTTTCCCCATGTCGAACATGACCCAACTGTGCTCTTCGCCCGTTGCGCGCGGGGCATTGTTCCAGAAGGTGACCTGTCCCGAGTCGCTCCAGTCAATGATATTTTCAGGGTCTTCTCCGCTCGACACACTGATGCGGAATACGGGCGCGCGCAGAAAACCGGAAAAAGATCTGGAATTGGCCACATCCACAATAAACCGGGTTTGAACCCACTCGCTGAAACGGCCGTCACTATCAACGGCCCTTGCCCGCCAGTGGAAGGTGCCATCGGACAGCGCATCCCCGGCTTCCACCTGTTTTTCAGATATGTACCGGCTTTGCGGTTCAATGCCGT
The DNA here is from genome assembly GCA_964588535.1 of uncultured Desulfobacteraceae bacterium. Lineage (GTDB taxonomy): Bacteria > Desulfobacterota > DSM-4660 > Desulfatiglandales > Desulfatiglandaceae > NaphS2. The sequence continues at coordinate 4,969 of CAZPQA010000058.1, read as the reverse complement.
CGTAACGGATGGTGCTCCCCATGGGAAAGTGCGGATCGGGAGATATCTCAAAAGTCAGGGTGTAAGGCTTTAGGGGCCGTTTGGGATTTCCCACGGAAAGGATGGGCCGGCAGTTGGTCAGAACCATATCCAGTTGCGGGTTGCTGTTAAACGTGGGCGGAGAAATACGGTTCCTTTCTCGAACCGCTGCATCATTCTTCACGGTTGCCTGGTACTGATGAAAGGATTTGGAGCAGGATGAAAAAAACAACAGAGAAACAATAAGAAAAATACAGGCAACAGCGGTTTCTATTTTATGATCCATGGATTTCTTCGTCTTTAGATTAAGAGATGGTTTTTATTCGCCGCGGTATCAAACTATTTAGTCAAAAATAAGGATTATATATGAAAAAAACAAAATCAGATGCACAGCACCCTGCAGGACATTTGTGCGTCCGATGCCAAAGGTGACTGCACTCACTAACAGCGTTAGAATAAGCAATACAATACCTAACGCGTCAAGCCCTAACTCAACTGCGCGGCCGGTAAAAAGGCTGATGGCCAATACGGCGGGTATGGTCAGGCCGATGGTTGCCAGAGCCGATCCCAGGGAAATGTTGACCGTGCGCTGCAATTTGTTGGCAATGGCGGCTTTGGTAGCGCTCAAACCTTCTGGGGACAATACAAGAATTGCAACCAGAAGGCCACCTAACGCCTGTGGCGCCTGGAGAGAGACAATGCCGTGATCCACCAATTTTGCCATGCTTTTTGACAGCAGCACGATGGGAAGCATGGTTAACGCCAGAAATAAAGCGTGATATCCTGCCGATCTGATGATCAAATCTCCATGATCGTGATCTTCAGCTTCAATCTCTTCGGCGTTAGAATCAAACGGCTGTTTGAAATACTGACTGTGGCGCTTGGTCTGAATCAGGAGAAACACACTATAGAGACCTATAGACATGATTACAAGATATATGGCCATCAGGGGAGAAACCTGTCCGCCCGGCGCAGATGTCGTAAAGCGTGGCACTACAAGGCCCAAGATGGCCAGAGGAAACAATACTGCCAGGTAAGCGCTGGCTCCTGACAGATTGTACTCCTGCTCATGATGGCGCAGGCCACCGATCAATAACGTCATACCCAACATACCGTTTAATACGATCATCAAAACCGAAAACATGGTGTCGCGGGCCAGCGTGGTATTACTTTCGCCGACGAGCATAACGGCCGATATCATGATGACTTCGATACTGATGACCGCAAGCGTTAAAATGAGCGTGCCATAAGGCTCACCGAGAATAATCGCCAGGCAATCGGCGTGCCGCACCACCCCGAACGACAAACACATCATAACGGAAAACAGCCAGACAAAAAAGACCCCATACTTCAGGGGATTCGATAAATCCATCAACCAGTTTTTGCCAACAACTAAAAATATAATCACGGTGACGATACCAATCCACAAAGCCATCTCGGATCGAAAAATGCCCGGAATTTTTCCATCAACATTTTGTGACATTATCGGATTAAATCCACTTTCAATTATTTTTTGCCGAGGCCCTAAACAGCAGACTTGACCTCATTTCCATTCCCTGGAAGGTCCCGGCGGATCACTGGGTCGTCATCATCTCACCAACGGAGTCTTCATTGGCAATTCCCATGGAAAAGTGCCACTGGACGATCTTCCAGCCACTCTGCTCCTTTTGAAAGACCGCAGTCAACCGGAAAGGCATTTCGGTGCCATCTGAAAGTTTTAGCACGGGTTGGCCGGCGAACCAACCGATGGATCCGTCATGATAGGCCCGGGGGGTGCCTGCCAGAAGCTGCAACCCACCCAGTTCTTTCAGCTGGGATTTGAACACACTGGTAATTGTGCCGTAACCCGACCACCATTCCCTCGGATCAGAGCCAATGGCAAGTACGCCATCTTTTTGTGAGAAATGGCGTTCGAAAAACGAATGGTCTCCGTTTGATATGGCCTCACAACTTCTAAGATAAAGCGCTTTCAACTCGTTTGATTTTTCCATGGTCAGACCCTCCTTTACCGCATTGGGTGCACTTCAAAACCAACGACCTCACCTTATGAAATTCGTGACGATTTTCTTGACCGGGGCCGGTGCGGGCACTTGTTTCGTGCCGACTTCCATCACTTTCAGCAGCCACGCCATGTTGCGGCCAATAGGGGACATGGGGACGTACATTATTGTATTACTTTTTTTGCCTGCGGTAGCAACGCTATGAAGGGGGGCGCATTTGGTACAACGGCGACAATACGTCATCGAAACTTAAAACCTAAAATCTGCAAACGTCTCTTTTGCCGAAGATACAAGGCATCAAGCACGCAGCCGTATAACATACTGCAAGCGCTTGATAACGAAGTAGATTCGGTAAAAGAGGCGTTCCCGAAGGGTTCAACTTTTTGGCTGAAAAGCCTTGAATTCTTGACAGCATTTCGGTGTTCTTTAATAAGGTCAATTTTTCAAACAACACATCGAAATCACAATGTCTATCTTCATTTCCAAAAAGGTTGAATGCAGGTTTTAGGTAAAATAATAAATAATGCACGTCCCTTGTTTCCCCAACTAATATTTCAAGCGAGCATAGGGCGTTTTTTTTGAAGCTTCAATGGCTTGACCCAGCGTGATGATACCCCGCTCGGCCAGCAGGGGAAGCAGTCTGTTCCTCGATCTCGTCAATCTTATGATCACGCTGGTCGGCAGGCGGTTCATGGCCGCAATCACTTGACGTAGCTCCGGCGGCCCCTGCTCTTCAAGACGAAGGTCCCGGTTGCTCACCAGCATCACCGTCAGACGTTCAACCATTGCCGCCATCCCGTTACATACTGCCTGAAAAGGCGGTTGAGAATCAAGAAGCCGAGCAGAAGTGCCAGCACTGTCAGCCCTGCCCCGATCGGCATGATCCGGTGAAAATAATGGGTAAATATGGCACGGTGATCCAGCGTGGCTTCGGCCCACGCGACAACCCCACTGGCTACGAACGGCCCCGCCATCAGCAGCAGGGGCAGGGCTGCAGCAATCATGTATCTGGTTCTGACAGTCATGTAAATTCCGAGGAAATCCTGAATAAATTACCTTTCACCGTGTCTTAGGAAAGCAAATTCTTCGATCAGCGTCAACCATTAAGTGAGACCACACATAATTCTTGACAGTACCCAAACTGGCCGTACGAATCCCGACGATTTCCGGGGACAGTGTATTAATTATCGCTTTTCTTTGGTTTTCTCTTAGGTTTCCGGGGTCTCAATTTCCGCCCAGGTAAGCGTTCCGAATGGAACACAAAAGCCACATCGCCCAACGGACGACCTGTTTGTTCGATCTGTCCGCCTTGGAATTTCCCTGGGCCAGAGGCCCGGCCTTGTCGGCGATAGAATTAACAGCTGACCGTTTTTGACCCTTCGCCCCTCAAAATATCAGTTGGTACCGGATTCCGGCCCCGCGGCCAAGTCTCTGAATAAAACCCCGCTCTTTCAATATGCGCAATGCATCCGTGACCGTGGTGCGGGGCAGGGCCGTATCTTCGATGATTATCCGCCTCTGCAACCGAATCTCGGGGCGTTCTTTAAAGCAATCGAGTACTACAGCCGCAGTTGGCGGGAGTTCCTGCAAAGCTCGATAACGTTCTCGGTAAAATTCGAAATCATCAAGTGACCGGAAAATTGCTTTCAGCATGAAACCCAGGAAATGATCGTATTCATAGGCTGCAGGATCAGGGTTGAACTTCCCGCCGGAACAACGTCTCAGAGTGATATAATAATCCTCCCGCTGCTTTTCAATATGCCGGTCTATGGGGAGAAAAGGTGTCATCACACGAAGGCTTTCATCCGGGCTCTGAAGAAGCGAAAGACAAAAAAGACCTCTTCCGAGCCGACCGTTTCCATCTTGGAATGGATGCATGGCCAGGAAACGAAATACAAACTCCGTTGCCACGGCAATGGTCCATGGGTGAGAGGGAAGTGTTTCATTGTACCATACGATGAGATCCCCCATACCACTCTCGGTGATTGAACCCGGGGGAGATGTTTCCAATACTGAAATCTCTTCGCCAGTTGCATTGTTTCGACGAATCACACTGTTTGAAACCGTCTTATAACGCCCACGGTAGTGCGATGATGAAGCGTAATACTGAAGAAGCTCGTTGTGAAGCGCTCTTAATATGGTTTCAGTCAAAGGGAAAAAGTCCCCTGCCTGGGTGGCGATGCGATGCAGCATGGCTCTGCATCCAGCTACTTCATCAATACTTCGCTCTTTGTCTCTTGAGAGCTTGTCTTGAATAAACTCCCGGCGATCCGGGTAGGCTGTTGTTCGGGCGTCTTGAGCGAGGGTAGTATCGAGCCAATCCACTTCTGCGTCAGTCAGAACCGCGTTCTCGATTCGAGTAGAAGCGCCAATCGCGCTGATTTGGACGTTTCTTTGAATATAGTCCAATTCGTCGCGGTCCATTGAAAGAACTGCATGATGCTTTCGCGCCGTGGCTTGGGCTAGCTCTCGGAGCTCTTTGACCCGATCGTTATTGATATTGAATGACAACATTTCTTAAAATACCAAAATAAAGTGTCCGAAATAGTCCGATGAGATTGGGGTCATTATCGGACACTTTCGGACCCCTGGTCAACAAAAAAACATTTGCCTGCATTTTTCCCATCAGAGGCATTAAGTGGATGTTTGAGAAATGTGGGTTTGGGGTCACATCTTGAATAGTGAATTGTAGATGATTCAATCCATGTAGGAAACGACAAATCACAAATCAAGATCTGACCCCATTTTTTACATTGAAATTATTCTATTTATATCCATTTTAACAAAGTTGAATGCAGGTTTTAGGTTTAAAACGGATACCCCTGGACGTTCAGGTGGGTGAGCCCGGCCTCTCTGGCCCACCTCACGGCCTCTTTATATTCTTGCCTCGTGATATTCCTGACAATGTCTGGATAGTCGGCGGCCTTGTACATGGGCCTATACTGGGACAT
>CAZPQA010000057.1:0-20464 GCA_964588535.1 uncultured Desulfobacteraceae bacterium | reverse complement strand
CGGATCTGAAAGTAGTTGTGTGCAGTGGGTATTCCATAGATGGCCCTGCCCGGAAGATCCTCGATGCAGGTGCCGAAGGGTTCATTCAGAAACCGTTTTTGATCGCCGCATTGGCTGAGAAATTGAAGGAGGCGCTGGAGGGGAAATAGACCATAGAATCAGTCTGATTTTCTTTCTGACAATGTCTTATGCTACAATTCCTATTAAACTTCCGTTTGATTCCTCTTTTAAAATGTGAAGAGCATCTGGCAGCTTTGACAACATACGGATGATAGAGGAGTCGATAAGGGAAATTGAGAGATAGATTGAAAGGCAATAATTCTCTGTTTAGCTGGTAAGGAAGATCTAATGAAAAATTTGAGCCACAAGTTGAAATCACATATTGCATTCTGGGGGCTTATTTCCATGGTGCTGTTGGCTTACGGGTGCAGCAGTTCTTCCAGCAATTCTCAGACGGTGAGTTTCGAAACGACTGTTCGTGAGACAACGGCTTACATTAAAGCTGAAATGGAAAAACACAATGCCGTGGGATTGAGCATTGCCCTCGTGAGCGATGACAAGGTCGTCTGGTCCCAGGGATTCGGTTGGGCGGATAAAGAAAATAAGATCGCCGCTACCGCAGACACCGTTTACATGCTGGGGTCCGGCACCAAGACCCTCACCGCGGTGGCGCTCTTAAAGCTGGTTGAGCAGGGGATCATTTCACTGGATGAGCCCATCGCCAACTATATATCCGAATTCAACATGGTGGACCGTTTCCCCGACCAGATGCGGAACATGACCGTTCGCAGATCCCTGAACCAGCACTCGGGCATCCCAGGTGATCTGTACAATGCCATGGTGTTGTCCGGGGCGCCCTGGAGCCAGTGGGGAGGTTGTGATGTATACATGGATTGGCTTTTGGATTATCTGAGCGCGGATTATCCCAGCCATCCGCCGGGCCAGATGGGTACTTATTCCAATACCGCTTTCATTTTGGCTGGAGAGGTTGCCCTAAGAGCAGATGGCCTGGCCGGAGAGACCTTTCCCGATTATCTGGCCCGCAAACTGTTTGAACCCTTAGGTATGGATCACACCTCCCTTTTTGTCATCAACGAAAATCTGGCCACAGGATATGAGGGAGGAGAGCCCACTGAGGTCAAAGTGATGAACTGCGCCACCAGTGGCACCGGGGGTGCGTTTACAACGGTGAAGGATATGGCCCGGTTTCTGATAATGGTGAACAATGGGGGAACGGGACCGGACGGTGCACGGATTCTAAAGCCTGAAACGGTGGCCATGCTGGGAGAATCGGAGAAATCGTCACTGGATATTGACTCATATTTTCAATATGGGCTGGCACTGGATACCATGGATGACCCTGTCATGCAGTATGCCGGGCGTGCCTGGATAAAAGGTGGAAGTACGGGCGATTTCCATTCAGAAATGGAGATGCTTCCCGATAAGAAACTGGGCGTGACGGTGTTGACCAATTCAGACACCAGTAGTCGTCTGGTTTGGGGTGTAATCCGGGAATGCCTGAAACAGGCCGTGAGGGAGAAGTATGGCATTGAGCCAACCCCACCCGATCTCCCCACCTATGTTTCCCTGAACGACCCATCTGAAATTCAAGGGATCTATGTGAAAAGTAAAGGTTACGATAAGATCGCGAACAATGGGGACGGTTCACTGACCTGGACCCGAAACGCTCAGGCCGACGAGCCGGAATCTCTCGTCCTGACTTATCAGGATGATGTCTACCGTGCGGAAGGAAGAACCGAGTCCATCATTTTCAATAAGATACCGTGGGATGGTCAGGATTATTTCGTCATGATTCAATCCGGCAGCAGCGGTTCGGAATATGATGAATACATATATGGCGGATATGTTCGAACCATTGTGGGTCAAAAAGTTTCGGTGCCTGCCCTTACTGATGTTTGGCGTGCCAGAGTTGGGGCATATGTTATGGACAATCGGCCGTGGGATGATGCGGGATGGTCGGGGCCTTTTTTCACGATCACGGAAAAGGACAACCTGCTGATTCACGATGATATAAACACCGCCATTCCGGAAGATAACAACACTGCGTTTCTGCAAGGAATCACCAGTCGAAGCGACAGCAGTATTCGTGTGGTCCAGGAAGACGGCAAGGAGAAACTGCTCTGTGGCGGATTCAGGGGCTATGCCATAGGCCTGGTTCCCGCTATAGCATCCGGGGACGTGGTCACCGGAACGGTGTCGCTTTTCAAATCGGACTGGTACCGGTTTGACGCGGCAGTAGCGGGGCAGACGGTTAATATCGCGGTGTCTACCGATCCTTCAAATTATGCTCTGACCCTGTTTGATTCGAAGGGTAATTTTGCGGGCCGGGAGATGGGCGCCATATCCTGGACGGCAGAGCGGGGATATTATTATGTGGCCATTTCACCCACACCGGATGCGAGCGGGAATTATACCATGTCAGTTAACTGAAAATCCCATTGTCTTAGAGACCTCCCTTGCTTTTGGCCAGTTGGTATTTATGAAAATGCTGACTGCTACGTAGTAAAGATACCGTCATTCCGGGCTTGACCCGGAATCCAGAATCTCTGAACTAGCAACACATACTGGATTCCGGCTTTCGCCGGAATGACGGTGGTAATGCTTCACTTTTCTTCATATCAGACACTTGATATATGACACGACACCAGTTCCAAAAACTTTGGAGGATAATATGCTGAAAGTAAGAACGCATCCGGATTATCCACCCGAAGAGGGAAGATACATTAGGGGTAACGATGCATCACCTGTCGCCGTTGCGATTATCCTATGTAGTGATGCTGACAAAATACCCCCTGAAATTGAGGACCTTGTAAGAGCTGGCGTTGAAAGCGGCGCTGCACTATCAGGAACGGTGCAAACAGAAAACATCGGATTTGAAAAAATAATTTGTAATATTGTTGCCAACCCCAACATCCGTTACTTGATTATTGGTGGTCCTGAATCAGAGGGTCATTTAACCGGGGAAGCCATGAAAGCGCTGATACGATACGGCGTTGATGAAAAGATGCGAATAAAGAATACCGCTTCACCACATCCCTTCCTGTACAATATACCAACAGAATTCATAGAACGTTTCCGAAAACAGCTGTCAGTGATAGACCTGCAGTTTGAGGGCAATCCTGATGTCATCAGAAAGGCGGTTTGGACCTGTTATCAGGAAAAGCCCGTTCAATTCAGAGATTATTCTTTGTATGATCCAGGGGCTTTTCCGGAATTACCGCTGAGTGGAAAAATAACAATGAGAGTTACAAACCCTTGGATAGAATTACCAGACGACAGGGAGCGAGATGCAATCGAAAAAGCTGAAGAACTAATAGCTCGATTAAAGGCAAAATCTGAGGGGAAACCAAGCTAACTTAAGAGGCATATAAAATCATAATGAGATCCGGTATCCCGGTCACATTTACCGATATTGTGAGACAAACCTCTTGTTTTTGACATGTAAGGGGATTTCATATATTCTCAATATGTCCCATTTTTAAGGGCTGAAAAGCAGCACACAATATGTGGTATCCGGTCTCCTGCACTCCAAGTGGATGTCTTGATAGTTCGCAGTTGAACATGCCAATGGTATGTTCGATTATGGCGGGATTCAAAGATCATGCAAGACTGCATGAGGAAAAGGTGTTTACATGAGTACCGAGGGAGATAAAAACCTACCATATGTGCCCGTGATCGATGCGCACTTACACCTAGTCACCTTCACCCAGACAACTCCAGGCATTGGGAAGCTCTTGAGTTCTATGGACTCGAGCGCTGTGAGTAAATGCGTCATCTTCGGCCTCCCGGTGAAAAAAAAGTGGCATGTATCGGATCCGGTTGAGCCGACTTACTACCTTGACAATGATGGACGATGCTACTACTGGCCCTCTACCGATGAGATAGTAGCGTATGAGTACATGAAGCTTTCCACGAAAGATCAGAGGCGTTTTGCACCGATGCTTTGCGGTTTCAATCCTTCAGATCTGACGTGTATAGATTATGTCGAATACATGTTCGAGAAATACTCATTCTGGCGAGGAATCGGGGAACTCCAGCTACGTCATGACGACTTGAGCCATTTGATCTATGATGAGTCGGCGAGAGCCAACCATCCGGCGCTCAAGAAAGTGTACTCGTTTTGTGAAAGGAAGAAAGTCCCCCTATTGATACACCAGGATTGTTCAGCCGCCAGTGTTCCTGATAAGTATGTGTACCTACACGAACTGCGCGAGGCCTTAGAAGGATATCCCGACGCGACGTTCATCTGGGCCCATTGCGGTTGTTCAAGAAGGGTGCTCCCCAGGGAATACCATCGTTTGGTTGAACTCATGTTGAGCGAATATCCCAACCTGTACGTTGACTTCTCCTGGGTGGTATACGAAAACGTGGTTTGCAGGCGGCGGACCACCCGGGATGAGCCTCTGATTCCCAGGGAGGAGTGGGTCGAAAGGGTGATACTCCCCTATGCCGACAGAATCATGATAGGAAGCGATCTCGTGGGCATATTTGAGCACCACGCTGCAACCATGGCGAGATACAACGGGTTGTTTGAAATGGTTCCGGAGGAGGTTCGAATGAAGATAACGCAATTGAATGCAAAGCGAATCTGGTTTTCCTAAAATCATCTTCTCTGTGCCTTTTTCCTTCAAGGCCAATACCCCACATGTGGTGGTTCCTTTTCGCTTGATCCACATAAAATGCGTCGTATCTTAACTACTGACCGTTGTGAGGGGGCCTGGAATATGTGAAGGAAAACACCGTAGACCTGATTGTCCTTGACATGGTTATGCCCAAGGGGATCAACGGTCGGAAGACCTATGAGGAGATCATCAAGATCTGTCCCGGGCAGAAGGCGATCATTGCCAGCGGGTACGCCAAGACAAAAGAAGTGGACAAAGCCCAAGAGTTAGGGGCGGGAAAATACATAAAGAAGCCCTATACCCTGGAAAAGATAGGGATTGCTGTTAAGAAAGAATTGGAAAAATAGGCGGTTTCTGATCCTTAGCTTGATGCGACAATAGCCTATATTATAGTTTCGTCAAGTAATCTTTATCCCACAGAAGGATACCTCTGGCAGCCTTCCGTTGTGGGGGGAGTAAGTCCTGGGCTCACTAAGCGGTTTTCAAACCCGACAACAACGCTTTTCCATTATTGGACGGTCATACCAGATATTGTGGTTCCCGTATTCTTGGTGGAACCGGCAATATCTCCAACATACGTCAGGCAGCCAAAACGTTAAGATTAGAGCCACCAATTTGAACTTCAGATTGGAAAAATTGAAACCAGCCAAATCTCACGGGCATCTGTTTGGGATGTAAGGCTTATCTCAAGGTTTGCGGGGGTGCTAAGAAAAGACGATTTCCGAGTAATTGGCAAGAAATTACATTTTCTTGTGACGAAAAAGGTTTGGAAAGTGTATTAATTGAGGAGTCGGCATGACGATTTCGAGACTATTTGCGAACTCGCAATAATTAAAAAAGGAGGGGGCAAGAAATGAAGTGGATTATAATATTTTTATTGAGTTTCCTATTCGTTAGTTGCTCTGGTGATGATAATCCCCCTAATAATGGATCACCTAATTTTTATTGGGGTGGAGCCAAAGTAATAACCTGGGTTCCACCTTATTTCGTTTCTGAGTCAAAAACAATGCTTCAAAAGGATTTTGGAGGCGTTGGAATGAAAGATGGAATCACTCACCTGGCTCTGCAATTTTGGGTTCCCAATGGACCGCAGGTTTCCAAAGCCACACGCTATGGGGAACTGAGCGATAGCGATATCGAATGGTTTAGAGATTGGGGACACGAAAACCAAATTAAGGTACTGCTCTGTGTCTACAACGGTGAAAATAACTGGGATTGGGCCTTAGCCAAAGAGTCTTTTGTGGATAATCGAGCCGCTTTCGTGAATAGCCTTGTTTCTGAAATGGAGCGACTCGAACTAGATGGAATCGAGGTGGACTTAGAAGGCCCTGGTGAATCAGACACCGATAAAGACAGCTTTATGGAATTTATGAATGAGTTAAGCCAAGAACTGGGTGAACGTGAAAAAGAACTGACGATAGCCACTTTTGCATACATATGGAACGAACCGAACTCCAATTGGTGGAATGATCTTAATCTAGTGGTCTATGGTATTACTTCCATGGGTTACGAAGAGATCGGCCGCAACGCTGAAGGTTGGAGATCTTATGCGTCTCAAAAATCATTTACCAACGATCCATCTAAACTGATGCTAGGTATGCCAGGGCACTTGTCAGAATGGCAAGGAAATACCGTGAGTGAACAATTGGATTGGATCGTGCAGGATGGTTCTGTAGGTGTAGGTATCTGGGATGCTACTCTCAGCGCTACGGCTTGGCAAACCGCTGCTGTATGGAATAAACTAAAAGAAATCCGAGGTTCTTTGAAGTAGGGAGTATCTCCAACGTATCTCCGGCCCAATTTCAAATGTGAAACTAGTGTTCTGTCATATCTGTTACGTCGTAAAGATACCGTCATTCCGGGCTTGACCCGGAATCCAGAATCTCTGAACTAGCGATACATACTGGATTCCTGCTTTCGCCGGAATGACGGTGGCAATGCTTCACTTTTCTTCATATCAGACACTTGATATATGACACGACACTAGCAGGGAGTCCGTGGCCTTTTGTTTCCAAGGAATCGGGAAACCCCCACATCATGAAGAATACATCTGCCAGCTTTGCGAAATTCTGAGGAATATGATAAGCAAGATTATTATTACACTTTAAGATGCAACCTATCTTGTTTCGGTTGGAAACTTTACATTGAAGGGAGCGTGTGATGGATAAACCAAAACAGGTCAACTTTACACGAAGATTGATATCGGGTTTTAGCATATTGGTTCTGATATTTATACTTTTTGCACTGTTTACTATTTATGATATCTACACCGTTTCCAATTTGACCCACACAATTTGTAATCATCCTTTAGCCGTATCCAACGCAGCCCTTCAATCGAATGTTTCTATAACGAAAATGCACCGTGACATGAAGGATGTGGTACTTTTCACTTCACCATCAGAAATCAATCGCTATATTAACGCAGTTAATGAGCAGGAAAAGCAAGTCTACAAGTATCTTGATATGGTTAAGAATAGCATTACAGGTAATGAAGGCAAAATGCTTGAAAATGAAGCCCGAAAACTATTTGCTGACTGGCGGCCGATTCGAGAAGAAGTTATCGAATTTGTTCGTCAAGGTGAAAAAGAAATAGCTGCCGGCATTACAATCGGAAAAGGAGCCAATCATGTCGCCCTATTAGAAGAAAAAATGCTCGGGTTAATGACTTACGCAAGAGGAAAAGCCTCTGATTTAATGCATGAAGCAGGAAAGGTGCGCTCAAAGTTCAATCTGGCTTTGATCATATTTTTGTTATCGGGCATCCTCGCATCTTTCCTGGTGGCCTTTTTCACCATAAGGCGAATTTCATCTTCAGAAAAGGCACTACGAGAGAGTGAGGAGGATTATAGAGAGTTATCTGATTCATTACCTCAAATCGTTTTTGAAACAGATGAAAAGGGTAATTTGATTTTCACAAATCTCATGGCTGTTGATATTTTAGGTTACACAAGAGAAGATTTTGAAAAAGGGCTGAATACACTTCAGATGTTAATACCTGAAGATCACGATCGGGCTCTCAGGAACATTCAGAAGGTTTTGAAAGGCGAAAAATTAGGAGGCACTGAATACACAGTGCTGACGAAGGACGGCCGCAGATATCCTGCGATGCTATACTCCACTCCTATTATTAGTGAAGGGAAATCTGTTGGTATGAGAGGAATCGTGGGTGACCTCACCGAGGTTAAACAGGCACAAAAGGCACTACTGGAGAGCGAAGAGAAATACCGAACCATCCTCGAAAGTATAGAAGATGGCTACTTTGAAGTTGATATCGCTGGAAATTTTACATTCTTCAATGATTCATTGTGTAAAATCGGTGGATATTCAAAAGATGAATTGATGGGTATGAACAGCCGCCAGTACACTGATGAAGAGAATGCCAAGAAACTATATCAAGCCTTCAACAGAGTATATACCGCAGGAAAGCCTGATAGAGGCTTTGTCTGGGAGATTATAAGAAAAGACGGAACCAAAATAGCAGTAGAGGCTTCTATATCGCTAAGAAGTGATGCAGGAGGTGAGCCAATAGGGTTTAGGGGTGTTATTAGGGATATTTCCGAGAAACAGAGACTTGAAGCCCAACTCCAACAAACCCAAAAGATGGAGGCCATTGCCACATTGGCAGGTGGTATTGCCCATGAATTCAACAATGCCCTGATGGGGATTATGGGAAACCTCGAACTCCTTAAAATGGATTTACCTGAAGATGAAAGGCGAAACAAGTCTTTCGAGGCCATGAAGGATTCCGGTCATCGCATGTCCCGTTTGACCAACCAGTTATTGGCCTATGCACAGGGGGGGAAATATCAAGGAAGAGACCTGAAGTTGGATGATTTTGTGATAGAAGCATTGCCAATCCTGCAACATGACCTCAACCCCGAAGTCAGGGTAGAAACCAGATTTCAAAAAGATATCTCGTATATCAGGGCCGACCATGCCCTGATGCAGATGGTCCTGTCTGCCATAGTGGCCAATTCAAATGAGGCCATAGAAGATGAGGGCGTTATCAGAATAGCTGCTGAAAACAAAGACATTGACGAAGATTTCACAAAACAGCATCCCGGTCTTAATCCCGGCCCCTATGTCTGTCTCACTATCAAGGATGACGGTAAGGGCATGGATGAGGAAACAAAAGATGGGATATTTGAGCCCTTTTTCACCACAAAATTTCGGGGCCGCGGTATGGGCATGGCCGCTGTGTATGGCATAATCAAGAGCCATGATGGCGCCATCACGGTGGACTCAGAACCGGGCAAAGGGACTGTGGTTCGGATCTATCTTCCTGCCATTGAAGCAAAGGAAGAAGTCAAAAAAGAGGTGGGGAAGGTCGAAATCGCCATGGGTGAAGGTACCATCCTGGTTATTGATGATGAAGAGCCTCTCGTGGACCTGTTCAGACAGATATTAGAGAAACTTGGCTATCGTGTGCTTGTGGCTGAGACAGGGAAAGAGGCCGTTGCACTTGCCAAGACCTTTGACGGCCAGATTGACCTCGCACTCTTAGACATAAAGCTGCCTGATATGGACGGTGGCAGGGTTTACCCTCTTATCATGGAAGCAAGACCAGATATGAAAGTGATCGTGTGCAGTGGCTACAATATACATGGTCCTCCCCAGGATATCCTGGATGCCGGTGCCGAAGGATTCATCCAGAAACCGTTTTCCATCGCACTTTTTGCTGAAAAACTGAAGGCGGTATTGGAAGGGGAATAGCACAAATCACTGTACTGTAATAAGGGTCTCGGCAAAAAATAAATGTGGTCTGTCCCCTATTATTCGCAAGGTCCCAATAAACAAAGAGAGGTATCATGTCTGAAAAGCCTACCTATCAAGAACTGGAGCAGCGGGTTCGGGAATTGGAGAAAGCTGAATCTGAGCGCAAGCGGGCTGAGGAAGCGATGCGGGAGAGCCAAGATAAGTACCGAAACCTTTTCAATAACGCTCAAGTCGGGATATTTCGAACGAGGATCAGCGATGGTAAGGTGCTTGAGTGTAATAATCGCTTTGCCCGCACATACGGTTATAAAACCCCTGAAGAGTGCAAAGACAACTTTGTCGTATCAAAACATTACACTGATCCGGGCGCTCGTGAGAAGATGGTGGCTTCCCTTATGGCAAGAGGAGAGGTTAATGATATAGAGGCCTGCTTTTCCCGAGAAGATGGCGATGATGTCTGGGTACGGTTTTTTGCTCGTGCCTATCCCGAAGAGGGGTATCTGGAAGGTGCTGGATACGATATTACTGAAGAAAAGAGGACTTTGGAAGCGCTGCGGAAGAGTGAGGAGAGGTACCGCAGCCTGGTGGAAACAATGAGCGAAGGCCTGGTGATATACGATGAAAACAATTTGAGTACTTACGCTAATGATAAATTCTGTCAGATGTTGGGATACGCCAATGATGAGATTATACGACGTCCAGCTATCGATTTTCTTGATGATGACAACAAAAAGGCGTTGGGAGAGCAGATTCGCAAGAGAAGAAAAGGGAAACGTGAACCCTATGAACTTGATTGGCTCCGGAAAGACGGGAAAAAGATTTCCACTGTCGTATCTCCGTCACCCATTTTTGATGTTGAAGCCAGATATGCCGGTGCCTTTGCGGTAGTTACTGATATATCTGAACTCAAGGAAAACCGAAACAAACTGGAGGAATCTGTTTCGCTTCTCTCTGCAACTCTTGATGCAACGGCAGACGGTATCTTAGTGGTGGACAGAGCGGGAAAGATAGTAAGTTTTAACAAGAGATTTGTGGAAATGTGGCGCATACCCGACATCATTGTAGAGACAAGGGAAAGTGATCAAGCGCTGACCTTTGTCATGGGTCAGATAAAGAACCCTGAAAGTTTCCTCAAGAAAGTAAAGGCATTATACGCTCGACCGGATGAGGTGAGCTTTGATGTCCTTGATTTTAAGGATGGAAGGACTTTTGAACGTTTCTCGCAACCCCAGCAGATGGAAGGCAAGAGTGTTGGCAGAGTATGGAGCTTTCGGGATGTGACAGTCCGCAAGAAGGCAGAAGAGGCGCTGCGGGAGAGTGAGGAGAAATACAGGCAGTTATCTGATTCATTACCTCAAATCGTTTTTGAAACAGATGAAAAAGGTAATTTGACTTTCACAAATCGCGTGGCTTTTGATATTTTAGGTTACACAAGAGAAGATTTTGAAAAAGGGCTGAATGCACTTCAGATGTTAATACCTGAAGATCACGATCGGGCTCTCAAGAACATTCAGAGAGTTTTGAAAGGCGAAAAATCCGGAGGTACTGAATACACAGCACTGACAAAAGACGGCCGCAGATATCCTGCGATGGTATACACGACTCCTATTATTGGTGAAGGGAAATCTGTTGGTATGAGAGGAATCGTAGTTGACCTCACCGAGGTCAAGCGGGCACAAAAGGCACTACTGGAGGGCGAAGAAAAGGTCGCCAGGTCAAGCAAGATGGAAGCCATAGGAACCATGGCAGGAGGCGTTGCACACGATCTCAACAATATTCTGGGTGGCCTTGTAAGTTATCCTGAATTGTTATTGTTACAACTCCCTGAAGACAGCCCTTTAAGGAAATCAATTCTGACCATACAAAGGTCAGGAGAAAAGGCAGCCGCGGTTGTTCAGGATCTATTAACATTGGCGAGGAGAAGTGTTGTTGTCACTGAAGTGGTTAATCTGAATGATGTTGTCGATGAATACCTGAAAAGCCCCGAGCATGAAAGACTTCAATCTTACCATCCCACTGTTCATATGGAAACCCATCTTGAAAAAGAGAGTCTCAACATATTGGGATCATCCACTCATCTTTCTAAAACCGTCATGAACCTGGTTTCCAACGCTGCTGAGGCCATGTCCGAAGGGGGAGCGCTGACCGTTTCCACGGAGAACCGGTACATTGACAGACCCGTAAGAGGCTACGATGATATAAAGGAGGGTGATTACGTGGTTCTCACTGTCTCTGACGCCGGAACAGGTATTGCCTCCGATGATATGGAGAAGATCTTTGAACCGTTCTATACCAAAAAGAAGATGGGAAGAAGTGGAACGGGTTTAGGCATGGCGGTGGTATGGGGGACGGTAAAGGATCATAAGGGATATATTGATGTTCAGAGTACTGAAGGGGAGGGAACAACGTTTACGCTTTATTTTCCGGTGACCCGAAAATTGGTCGAAAAGAAATCCGAAATATCTTTAAAAGATTGTATGGGCAAGGGCGAAGAAATTCTGGTTGTGGATGATGTGGAAGAGCAAAGAAAAATAGCCTCCGGTATGTTAAAAGAGCTGGGCTATTCGGTGGTATCGGCTCCAAGCGGTGAAGAGGCGGTTGAATATCTGAAGACCAACAAGGTTGACTTATTGGTATTGGATATGATTATGGAGCCTGGTATGGATGGCCTCGACACGTACAAGAAAATTATCGAAATCCACCCGGGGCAAAAGGCAATCATTGCCAGCGGCTTTTCTGAAACAGACCGTGTCAAAGAGATTCAAAGGCTAGGTGCGGGTGCATATATAAGAAAGCCGTTGTTGCTGGAGAAGATCGGGATTGCAGTTAAGGAAGAACTGAAGCAAAGAATTTCCTGAAAGGAAGAAACAAGAATGGATATCCAAGAATCCATATTTCAGATGATTGCAGGTGCAGACAGACCAGGGGCCAAACACCTCATTGAGGAATGGCTCGGTGTTTCTCGTGTTACTTCAAGCCAGCCTTACGCAGGGCGTTGATCCGACGTTCCTGGTGGACCGGGTCTTTATATCCATAAGTCACGACCCTTCTGATCTTCTTTAACGAAAATTTGGGATTTAGCCTGAGTACCTCTGCTGCATGAGCTTGTGCTTTCTCCTCCTGACCAAGCTCCGCGTAAACCTCCGCAAGAAACATTTGAGCGACGAAGGCTGGAAATTCACCTCGCTGGGAACGGTCGAGGAGTTGCTTGCATACTGTTAGCGCTTCATCATAACGACCCATCATGCGGTAGGCTGAGCCCAGCCATATTAAATAGTAGGCAGGATAATAAGGATGAAGACGCATCGCCTTCTTGACCAACGGAATGGTATCATCGAACCTGCCCATCCTGTTCATGGTAACCGCCAAAAGGACATGGGCTTGCGCATTGGTTGGACCGAGGTCGATTGATTTCTTACCTTCGGCAATGGCCTCTTTATACCGTTTTTGTCGGGAATAAATATTCCCTAATAAAGCATGGACATCGGAATCGGCGTCATCCAGTGCCAAGACCTTTTGCGAAATCTGGACGGCCTTCCTAAAGGATTCGGAAGGGGACTGACCCTGTCCGGGGTGACGAGAAGCGACAAGATGGGTCCAGGCAAGCCTCACCCAGGCCCAGACATAATCAGGGTCCAGCTCCACGGCCCGCTCGAAAAGCGCCATTGCCTTGGCGTTGTTCTCCTTTGATCCTCGCTGAAATAGGTTCAGCCCTCTGACTGCACAGCTCCAGGCCTCCAGGTTCGTGGTGGATTTGTGGCTTACCCGGGCCTGCTCTCCTTCTGTCAGTTTCACCTGGAGTTCAACGATAATCTTATGTGCGATCTCATCCTGCAGGGCAAAGAGGTCCTTCATATCCCGATCATATTTCTCCGACCAGAGGTGGTGCCCTGTGGTAGCGTCTATGAGTTGGGCAGTAATCCTTACACGGTTTCCGATCTTTTGGGCGCTCCCTTCCAGTACATAGCGCACACCAAGCTCTTCGCCTACCTGCTGGACTTTCACCGGCTTACCCTTGTACGTGAATGTGGAATTACTGGCAATGACGAACATTTCCGAAATCTTGGACAGGGCGGAAATGACATTTTCGGAAATCCCGTCAGCTATGTAATCCTGAGTGGGGTCACCACTTAGGTTGCTAAACGGAAGCACGGCAATGGAGGGTTTCTCAGGCAGGGGAAAGGCCATCTTTTTTATTGAGGCAACCTCCATTGGAGGAGGTCGAAAATGATAATTCCAGATCAAGACAGCAATGACCACCAGGGCTAAAACAACACCTCCGGCTAAAATAGCCTTGCGTCTCCCAACCGGCACCGCTTTTTCCTTTTCAACCTCCCCGGCCACCGTAACCCTTGGCTCCATTAATACCCGATAAGCCCCCACCGGCCTGGCTATGTTTTTTACTGTTTGATCCCCTAAATATTCATAGCCCAGGGGCAGCTTGGTCTCTATGTGATCAAAGGCTGTTTTAGAAACGCAGACACCTCCGGGGTCTGCCAAGGCTTCTAATCTGGCTGCAATATTGACTCCGTCACCATAGATTCGCTCTTCTTCCTCAATGACATCCCCCAGATTGATGCCGATACGAAATTTCATTCTCCGATTTTCAGGCAGATCAGCGTTGCGGGCCTGGAACTCTTTCTGAACGGCTACCGCACACTGAACAGCGTCGACCACACTGCCAAACTCAGCCAACAGGTTGTCTCCAGGGGAGTCCACAACCCGGCCCCGGTGTTGCCTGATAAGTTCACCCATGATTTCCCGGCAGGCGGTGATAGCCTCGACGGTTGCAGCCTCATCTTCACCCATCATCCGGCTATAACCCACCACATCCGCACTGAAGACAGCGCTGAGCTTCCGTTTAAAGCCTTTTGTAGTCATGGGATCACCCCTCATATAAGATTGGAAGGGAAAAAGATTGTGGTCATTCTGTTAAATTACAGGCAGGTTATTGGCTCTGAATGACATTAAATGTTGGACATCCTACCAATGTCAAGCAAAATCCGGCTTAGGTTCTTGGCTCTCGGCCATGAATAGTCGGCATTTCGAACCGAATGTACCAAAGGCTCAGAGAAGGAGGGAAATATGGGGATAGACGAAAAAAGTAGCCTTTTATCAGCCGGTTAGGGGATGTTGACAGAGATATCGGGGTTTTATATAATGACTTGAGAGTCTAAAGTTCTCTCGTCATGCCGGACTTGATCCGGCATCCAGAAATCATATGTAACTGATAAGAGGTTGGATTCCGGCTTTCGCCGGAATGACGGCAACGAATCTGGGGGTTTAATTGTGAATATCATTGTTTCCGGTTCACTGGCATATGACAGGATTATGGATTTCCCCGGGTATTTTTCGGATCACATCCTTCCCGAGAAGGTGCATGTCTTGAACGTTTGTTTCCAGGTAAACGGCATAACGGAGAAATTCGGCGGCACGGCAGGCAATATCGCTTATGCACTCACATTGTTGGGTGAAAAGCCCGAAATTTCTGCCACATTGGGCCAAGAAGAACATAAGTATCTTGAATGGCTGAAAAAGAATCATATCTCTTCCGATAACATCAAAATCATAAAGGATGAGTTCACTGCAAGTGCATACATCACCACCGACAAGGCAGACAATCAGATCACCGGGTTCAACCCGGGTGCTATGAACTATTCCTCCTCGCTGGAATTTGACAACCTCAACCCAAGAAAGACCATTGTTATCGTCTCGCCCGGTAATCTTGAGGATATGTTGAACTACCCTCGTCTATGTAAGGCAAGAGGGATCGATTATATATTTGACCCTGGGCAGGCGATACCCATGCTGGAACCGGAAGGCCTTGTCCAGGCCATAGATGGATGTCGAATTCTGATCTCAAATGACTATGAACTGGATCTGATCCTGAATAAGACCGGGCTAAAAAAAGAGGCCTTACTTGAGCACGCAAAGACGATTATTGTGACCATGGGCGAGCTTGGGTCACGGGTATCCACGCTCAATGGTGAAATAAAGATCCCCGCGGTTAGAGCAAAGATTGTGCGGGACCCGACAGGCGCCGGGGATTCGTACAGGGGAGGGATGATCAGTGGTCTTGTCCGTGGTAAGGATGTGGAGGAGAGCGCCAGGATGGGCAGCGTATGCGCTTCATTTTCCGTAGAGTGCTACGGGACTCAGGAATACACATTCAGCCCCGAGGAGTTCAACGAGAGGCTTGCATTAAATCGATAGAGAAATCCTTGGTGATAAGGTACACGTAAACTGGAAATGCTGAGCGGCATTTTCTGTTCAGTATCGTGGGAGAGTCTGTAATTAGCTACAGGTACGTTTTTCGATCTTCATCACTGCTGCACTCTAACCCTATCTGGATAACGCAAATCGGTTATTTTTTCCCCATGTGGATACCTTAGGTGGGTACATAGTATCCAATTTTGTAGGGATTGATAACGGGTGCTCATTTATGGAAACTACAATAACTTTGTAAATTAAGTGACTTAGCTGAAACCACACACATTTGGCATAAACATTGCTTACATGACAGGCAAACCGATTTCGTAACAGCCAAGGTCAGGAACAGGAGAATCAAAGATTATTATCGAAGCATAGTATTGGCGGTAATGGTTTTATTTTTCATCTTTACCTGTGATTTGCATTAAGAAAGCCCAAAATTGGAAAGGCACATCAAGTTTCTATATTTTTGACCATTTAACGATTTTATGGAGGGATTTTTCATGAAGAAGTCTTTGTTTTATATTTTAATGGGTTTGATGATTCTGTTTGTAGGTTCAAGTTTTGCTCTGGCACGTCACGGTGGTGGACAAGGCGGTGGCGGACAAGGCGGCGGCGGTGGCGAGCAGGGGGGTGGCGGTGGCGGTTACTGCGGTGGAACGGGCATACCTTATATTTGTGAAGGTGAAGATTATCCTCCCATCGACGGGGGGACTGTTGAGGCCATCAATATATACGGAGCAGGCCTGGGAGCTAACATGACAGTCAAATCCGGTGACACTACTGTCACTATCTTCGGACTTGGCCCATGGTGGTTTTGGCGCAATAACGATGTTAACCTGCCTGCTAAAGATGATATCGTAGACGTAACGGCGAAGATAATTAAAATCGGCGATGAAGATAGAATCGTGGCTATGTCGGTAACCGTTTATGACGACGACGGCGATGAGACCATTCAACTGAGAGACCCTGACACGTGCTACCCAAATTGGGCAGGCGGTTGGTCAAGGAATAATAAATAGGACCTTTTGAGGAATTCCCTTGATATGGAGCAGGGAAGAGAGGAGTAGGGTTTTACCGGTCCTCGAGCGAAACCATCACTCGGGTCCCCAGGAGGGAGATGTCTGTTTCCCTTTTTGAAAGGTCACGCGCCTCTGGGTTCGGCCGTTGGCGTTCATCATGTAGATGTGGTACTGTCCGGCTCTATTGGAGCTGAACGCGATATACCTCCCGTCCGGTGACCAGCAGGGATCTTCATTATTGCCTGCGCCGGTGGTGAGTCTTTTGGTCCGGCCGCTGTCGGGCTCCATGGTAAAGATATCAAAGTTTCCGCTGGTTTTCCCCACAAAGACGATCCGGTTCAACGAAGACCAGGCAGGGGACGTATTGTATTTGCCCTCATAGGTAAGTCGATCCACCCTTCCGCTGGAAATTTCCAGAAGATATATCTGCGGAGAGCCGGATCGGTTGGAAACGAAGGCAAGTCTGCTGCCGTCCGGTGAAAAAGCCGGCGACACGTCAATTCCCCAGTGTTTTACAAGCTGCTTCAGTATTTTCCCCTCAAGATTGATGGTGAAGATGTCAGGATTCCCGCCGTGGCTCATGGTCAATGCCAGCTCTTTGCCGTCAGGGGCCCAGCATGCGCCGATATTCAATCCCGACCGGCCTGACAAACGTTTGAAAGCACCGGTAACCAGGTTCCGGAGGTAAAGCATGGGGCCACTATTTTTCTTTCTGTAGGAGTTATAGACAATCTTTTTCCCGTCGGGGGACCATCTGGGCAGAAGGGCGATGCTCTTGTCCCGGGTCAACGGTCTGACATTGTGTCCGTCGTAATCGCAGGCATAGATTTCCCTTTGTCCTGTGGCGGTTCCAACAAAGGCCAGGCGGGTCAGAAAAATGCCTTCATGCCCGGTCAACCGTAAGATAATTTCATTTGAGAGCCGATGCATCAGATGGCGGTACTCGTCAAGTTTCCCCAATGCCCTCTTGCCCAGGATCTGGCGCCCCCGGAAAACATCAAAAAGCCTGATTTCAACTTCCAGGCGATCACCGACACAGACGTAGCCACCTCTCAAAAGGAGCTCGGCGCCGATGACGGACCAGTCTTTAAAATTAATATCCTTTCCCTTGAGGGGGCCGTCTTTTCCCTCCAGAAACGCAGCCTTGTCCAGGGGATTGAAATAACCGCTCAAATCGAGATCGTTGCTCACGACACCGGAAAGCTCGGTGGACAATGCCGGGCGTTTGTTGTCGTCGCCCAGGTTTTTGAAATCCGGGATGGCGATATTGAATTTTGGTACGGAAGGGGAATTAACATCAATATAGATACGCGCGAACGTGACGCCTTCCAGATAAAAAAAGAGCAGGGCGCAGGCGAATAACCAGCCAAAAAGGAACCGTCTCCGTCTCATTTGACAACCTCCAACAACGATAATATTGCGTAGCCGTTCAACTTTATTCAAGTTCACTGAGGTTAAACCTGATTTCCATCTCATCCTGGCGCTTATTATACCCTTCCGGAAAGGGCGGGAGCGGATTTGATCGTTCCACCGCCTTTATGGCTGAGGCGTCAAAGATGGCATTGCGTGAACGGTCAATAAACCAGGATTTCAATATGGTCCCGTCGTGCCTGACCTTAACGACCACTATGGCCACAAGGTCTTTCCGTTTTGAGGGACTGGTCAGGGCAACCGGATACTGCCAATTGCTCTTAATTCGCTCTTCCACTTCCATCTGGTAAATGCGGATGGCAATCCCTTCCACGGGCGTGCCTCCCGAACCGGCTGTTTCTGACTTTTCGACACGATTCTGGATGTCGGAAATGGCCCGGTCCAGGTGTCGATCTTTCTTCTTGGTTTTGACATTCCTTTTGATCTTAGCCACAGCCTGGTCTATGAGTTTCGACGGGGATACTCTGGGTTTCTTGGTTTTCGGTGGCTTCTTGGGGACACTTTTCTTTCTTTCAACCGTCCTTTTTCCAATGACGACGGGCTTTTCTTTTTTTGGCGGCGTGATGATCCTTTTGGCTGGGACCGCTTTTTTTGAACTGGGTACCGTTTTGCTGGCCGCTTTAGATTGAACGGCTTTTGCCGGTGTTTTCGGCTTGGCGGCGGGTAGACTGACCAGGTTCACTTCATAAACCGTGGGGCCGCTTATCTTTCGGGTGGATGCGGAATCGGGAACGAACAGGAGCAGGGATAAGACGCATAAATGAAGAAGCAGGGATAAAAAAATGAACTGGCCCCACCTGAGTTCCCTTGATCGATCCGACATGGTCTTTACCTGTAACCCTTCCATCAAAATCAGTCCACAGGTTCGGTAACCATTCCCAGCTTTTCAATTCCCGCCTTTTTTACGCTGGCAATGACATTAATGACAAACCCGTAGGGAATATCCTTGTCCGCACGCAGCAGCACCTCCTTATTCCGTCTGTTCTCAAAAATCTTCTTGATTTTTATTTCCAGGGATTCCAGGGGAATTTGATGGTTTTCCAGAAAAATCTGCTTTTCGCGGTTGACCGTCAGCATGAGGGGTTCATCAGACGTCTTAATGTTCTTGGATTCGGTTTTCGGAAGATTAACATCTACGCCCTGTGTCATCATGGGGGCCGCGACCATGAAAATGATCAACAGAACCAGCATCACATCCACAAAGGGCGTGACATTGATTTCCGACATCAATTGTCTGTTATTACCACCGGAATTAAATGCCATATGACTAAGCGTCCCTCCTGACGGATGGTTTCTTGAAAAACTGCCTGACCACCATGCTCAAAAAATCGGTGGCGAAAATATCCATTTCCGCGCGCAGACTTGTGATGCGCTGGGTGAAATAGTTAAAGGCCACCACGGCGGGTATGGCTGCCGCAAGGCCGGCGGCGGTGGCGATAAGGGCTTCCGAGATACCGGGGGCCACCACGGCCAGATTCGCAGATCCTTTGAGGCCGATGCTGTGAAAGGATTCCATGATGCCCCAGACTGTTCCGAAGAGGCCGATGAAGGGGGCTGTGTTTCCGGTGGTGGCCAGAAAACCCAAAGCTTTTTCCAACCGCTTATTCTGATCAATCTCCGCTTTCCGGAGCGCCCTTTCCAGGTTGTCCATCAGGGTTTGCTGGCTCCGCAACGGATAGTCCGATTGGCCGGCAACCCCATTCTGCGATACAAAATCGGGATCGTTGCTCTGCATTTTTCTGAATCGGGTGAATTCGGCATAGCCGGCACGAAAAAGACGCGCCACCGGGCTGTATTTCAAAGACTGGCTCGACCGGTAAATTTTCTTGATGTCCCTCGACTCATAGAAAAGTTCCAGAAAGTCTTCGGTTTCATCTCTGGCTTTTCGGAGCAACCTGAATTTCAGAAAAATGATGGCCCATGTGCCGACTGAAAACAGAAAAAGGATCAACATAACAAATTTGACCATGGCCCCCGCGTGCAGAATCATCTGAACAATATCGCCGTTTAAAACGCTGTCAAAACTGAAGCCTGCGGGGATGAGACCGGCTATGGGAATACTCGTCATTGGCTTTCCTCATGATTCAATAATTAGGGGCGATGCACTTAAGGCTGCCCCGGAGTTCAACATGCTCTACTTTTATAGTGCTTGCGGCAAGGTTTCAAGAAGAAACTTTATAAATGCGGATTTCGGAATTCAGTGGGTCAGTTTGAATCTTTCCACAAGAAAATCAATCAGGCCACTGATATCTTTCAGCGCGAATCGACGAGCCTTTAATTCAACCGGAATATCGCTCATAACGGCAATAACATTATTATCGTTGCGGCAAAGGGGTTCGTCATGGATTTCGGACCTGAAAATTTCCACTTTCGGCCGGTTCTGCTTCTTGTACCCTTCGGTCAGGATGACATTCACATTATCAAAAAATTTTCTCAGTTCAT
>CAZPQA010000056.1:0-20644 GCA_964588535.1 uncultured Desulfobacteraceae bacterium | reverse complement strand
TCGTTTGAAATGTGCTTGAAACGGCACTGGACAGGGTGGGCATAATCAGGTCCGCCCCCAGAACACGTTTCCGCACAGCTTCATCCCAGAAAAGGGACCCGTTGGTGAGAATTGCGATACGGGTACCGGTCAATTCCCTGATGCCTGTGATGATATGGTGGATTTCAGAATGAAGCGTCGGTTCACCTGAACCTGCCAGCGTGATCACATCGGGAGAGCATTCCGCAAGCCTGCCAGCAAGCTGACGCAGTATCTCATCCACAGAGGCGAACGGTCTGCAAGTGATGGTCCTGTTTGTTGTTCTGCCCACCTCGCAGTAGAGGCAGTCAAATGTGCAGGTCTTGTGGGGGATCAAATCCACCCCCAAAGACAAACCCAGCCGCCTGGAAGGAACCGGGCCGAAAATATACGACATCATAAAATCCTTAATCAGTGTGCCTCATCCCAATTGAGACCCTGGTTAATGTCTACTTTCAAGGGAACCCGCAACGGATAGACACCTTCCATCTCCTCCCTGATCATGGGAATAAGACGGTCCACCTCTTCTTTTGGTGCCTCCAGGACCAGTTCATCATGCACTTGCAAAATCATCTTCGACTGGAAGCGCTCCTGTGCCAACCGGTTGTGGATCTGTATCATGGCCTTTTTGATTAAATCCGCCGCCGTCCCCTGAATGGGGGTATTGACCGCCATCCGCTCCGCCTCCGATCGGATCCTGTTGTTGTTGTGAGAAATATCCGGCAGATAGCGCCTGCGATTAAAAAGGGTGGTAACATAACCATTTTTCTCGGCAGTTTCAATGGCCTTTTCCTTAAATCGTTTCACGCCCCGGTATCGATCGTAGTAGGCATCAATGTAATCTCTTGCCACCTGTTTGGCTATGCTCAGCGCTTCACTCAGTTTCTGAGGGCCCATACCATAGATAATACCGAAATTGATGGCCTTGGCAATGCGCCGCATTTCGGGGGTCACCTCACCCGTTTCATTCCCCAATACCTCAAGGGCGGTTCTGGTGTGGATATCCTGGCCCTCTTCAAACGCTGCCATGAAGGCAGGATCTTGGGAATAATGGGCAAACACACGCAATTCAATCTGGCTGTAGTCCGCCGCCACCAGAATCTTCCCCACATCAGCCACAAATCCCTTACGAATCTTTCTTCCCGCTTCACCCCGGATGGGAATATTCTGCAAGTTGGGATTGCTGCTGCTCAGCCGGCCCGTGGCGGCAACGGTCTGGTTAAAGGATGTATGCACCCTTCCGGTTTCAGGATTCACCATTTTGACCAGGGCATCCAGATAGGTGGATTTCAGTTTGGCCAGGGACCTGAAACGGAGCAGGTCCACAGCAATCCCGTGGGATTCGGAGAGTTTTTGAAGGACTTTCACATCCGTGGAATACCGTTTGGTTTTGGCGGTCTTTTTTCCTCCAGGGAGTTTCAGGACTTCAAACAACACCTTTCCCAGCTGTTGCGGAGAGTTAAGGTTGAATTCCATGCCGGCCTCGGCCAGAATCGCTTGCTCCACCGCTTTCATCTCTACAGCAAAGTCGGCGGACATGGCCTCAAAAAGCGCCGTATCAATTTTGATGCCCGTCATCTCCATGTCCAGGAGAACGGGCAGAAGCTTCATTTCCAGATCATTAAAAAGCGCCTCGTTTTTCTCCTCCCTGATTTTTTCCGCCAGAACCTTTTTCAATCGAAGGGTCATGTCCGCGTCTTCACAGGAATATTCGCAGGCTTTCTCAACCGAAACCTCCGCAAAACCGCGCGCATTCTTTCCCTTTCCCACCACATCCTGAAAAGCGATCATCTTATGGTTCAAATAGCGCTGCGAGAGGGCATCCAGGTTGTGTTGCCTCAAACCGGGGTTAATCACATAGGAGGCAATCATGGTATCAAATGAAATACCGCCCAGCGTCACCCCGTGGCGTTTCAACACGCAGGCATCATATTTGATGTTCTGGCCCACCTTCAAAATGGTGTCATCTTCCAGAACTTCTTTTAAAACATCCCGCGCATCAACCCACAAAACTTGTTCCGGGACCCCCAGATAATGGTGCGCCAGGGGAAGGTAAAACGCTTCGCCTTCTTCCAAACAAAAAGAGACACCCACCAGATCAGCCTGCATGGGGTCCGTGCCGGTGGTTTCCGTATCAATGGCTAGCAGCCCCGCTGGTCTGATCCTGCCGGCAAGGGTTTTCACGTCCATCATGTTCAGACACAGTTCATATTCCGTCGGGACCGCTTCCCCCCGTGATGCAAACCGATCCCATAAATCCCTGAATTCAAGGTCTCTGAAAATATCGGCCAGGGCCTCCCGGGACGGTTCCCTCACCTTGAGGTCATCGAGATCCGTAGAGATGGGAACGAAACGATCAATGGTCACCAGTTTCCGGCTCAAGAGCGCCACATCGCGAGAAACACCTAAGGTTTCTTTCAACTTCTTTTTCTTTATGTCGCCCAGGTTTTCAAAAACCCCTTCGAAGGACCCGAATTCCTGCACCAGCGATACCGCTGTCTTCTCCCCCACACCGCGAACGCCGGGGATGTTGTCCGAGCTGTCGCCCGAAAGGCCCATGACATCGATAAATTTCTCCGGCTCAAACCCGTAAGCCGCTTTCAGGGAATCGTAGTCGGTAATTTTGTCCTTCATGGTGTCCCACATGGAGATCCGGGGACCAATCAATTGCCTGAAATCCTTGTCACCGGATATCACCACCACATTAAAACCTTCTGACTCGCCCGCTCGCGCCAGGGTTCCGATGATGTCATCCGCCTCAAAACCCGATTCTTCCAGCATGGCAATTCCGAGATTTTTCACCACTTTTCTGATGAAAGGCAGCTGCACCACCATGTCTTCCGGCATGGGGGGGCGATTGGCTTTGTACGCCTCGTATATTTCATGCCTGAAGGTGGGACCTTTCATATCAAAAACAATGGCCAGAAGTTCGGGCTTTTTATCCGCAAGAAGCTTGAGGATCATCTGTGTGAACCCGAAAATCGCATTGGTGGGAAACCCCTTTGCGTTTTGCAGGTTCCTGATGGCGTGAAAAGCTCGGTGAATATATGAGCTCCCATCCAGCAGGTAAATTGTTTTTCTGTCGTTTTTCATTACTATATTATATTCAATTACGCTTTAAACCGTAAAGGGCCAATTATTGGAAGATGATGCACTAAAATGACACATGTGTCAAAATTTACCTACATGAATAATCTATTATTTTTGCCTTTGTAACATCTGCTGCTTTTGAATATCATATAAATAATTGATATCTTTGTATATTTCAAAAATATTGAGCGCAATCATATTTCTCGCACAATTATTGCATAAAGTGGACGGTAACGTTATGTAAAACGAGGCGGATGTAATGGAAAAGATATTGGATGTACAAGAGATTTTGGTCAGTATACGGGAAGATGATCAACAATTGGAAAAGCTGATCACTGATTTAAAGGAAGAAGAAAAGCCATCTGCCGTCAAACATCCTGCCCCGGCCTTCTCGACTGTGAATGCTACATCCCCTCACGAAATGGCAAATCCGTACCCCTGTCTTGCCTGATTGAATCCGAATCCTCCATAGAACCAGCTTCTACGGGCACAGGGCCGGCTTCTTCGGGTGTTTTTCCGGCAGGGTTTGCATAGACATCATTGAGCTTCTGCACGTAACCATTGGCTTCAGAAATCACTTTCGCCAAACGGGCCATATTTCGGCGGCCCCAACCGGAGGGCTTCCGCCTGAAAATACTACGCCACCAGCAGGTATTCTTTGTAAAAGCCCGGATATAGTTTTCGTGACCCTCCTTTTCATCCATTCCCCCCAGTATTTTTCCCATCGCCTGCTTCCCGGCAAACCTTCGAATGCGCAGATGGATATACACAACCAAAGCCGCCAAAAGCGCCGCCAGAGTCCATTTTCCCCAGGGGTTGGCCATCACCGTGCTCATGTAGGGCAATTGCAGGGAAAACCCCTTCCAGTAGCCCGCCCAAAGGGTAACACCTAAGAAACAAGCCAGCGAAAGCCCGAAGAAAATGCCGTCCAGCCAGCACACACGGCGCCGCCAGTTCTCCAGAAATGCCTGGATGCGGGGAAGCGCTTCCTTTTCAAGCGCACTGGCCCGCTGACCCAGCATGCCCACGATGCGGTATGCTCTCGCCACGCGGACTTCCTCGATGCGTTCTTGAATTCTGGCAACATCCTCATCCCGTTTGCGCACAAAACGTTCCCGCAATCCCTCGTCCTCAATGGGCATCCCGGCTTCCGTATCATAGATGGTGTAGCACCGCCCCGCCGTCATGCCTTTCTGTGCCAGGGCCCTCTGCCAGGCGGCGAACACCTGTTCAGGATTGTCTTCACGGGCCGTCATATCGATCTGGTTAAGGATATAGAGAAATTTGTTGGAATCGTTCCTGTGGATGGTCCCTGTTACCAGGGTTTCAAGGGTATCGCTCATGGAGCCGGATTCCGGATGACGGGCATCAAAAAAAACCAGTACGAGATCCGACAGATCGATAATATGGTTGGTAATCCTGAGGGTGGCCGTCCGCTGTGCGTCAGCATCAAATCCGGGAGAATCGATGATGATGTTACCCCGAAGTTTTTCACTGGGACAGGTCTTCAACTGAAGATAGGCATCGATCCGCCGGCCCTCTCCGGGAGTTGCCTCGTCGATTGCTTCGGTGATTCTGTACAGGGGAAATCGCGGGTCCGCATCCAGGGCCAGACCGGGAAGCTGCCGAACCTTCTCTTCATCACTGAAACAAATCACCGTGAATTTGTTATCCACCGCCTGGTTGCCCGTATCCTGCAGCTTGTAATCCAGATAACGGTTGATAAAAGTGGATTTTCCCGAAGAATAAACCCCTAATACCGATATGAGGGGCCACCAGGGCACACTGAAGGCATGGGATTGTTCTTTCGAAAAAAAACCCATTTGTCGGCTCACCAGATCAAGCTCTCTGAAACTCCTGACCACATCCACCAGTACGGGGTTTTCTTCTTCTAAATGTTGTTCCAGGCTCTTGATGCGGTTTTTGATGGGGTTTGATTCAGGCATATTTTATTTTTCCCTCTGGAATTTTCAGCATTGATCATCATTTTGTCCAGGATTGTAGGGGCACCCCTTGTGGGCGCCCTGATCAAGGCAGGCACAAGGCCTGCCCCTACAAGAGGCCACAATCATGCAGGTGGTGCAGGGTCGCCGAAACGATGATCAAGGCCGAATTTTCACATGTGTTTGTCAATATATACTGTTAGTTTTCCTAGGCTGTAAACATAGCTGCCGTATTCGTTGTCGTACCATCCGAAAATCTTGGCGTGGGTCACCGGCAGTCTCACGTCATAGGCCTCCTTCAACCCGCACTGGGTCAGCATTTCAGATGGGATGTTCAGAAACCCCGTACGCGTATGCGTATCGTGGCCTTCCAGGACCACAGACGCCTGAAAACCGATGATGTCCGCTGAAACATTCTGTTTTTCACTGAAAACAAGCAGTCCTTTCTGGGAACCACCCGCCGCCTCTTTGTAAATGTTGTTCAGAAAATCGCGGTTCACCACCGGCAAGCCGGATTCTTCCATAGGCGACGAAAAGGTGACGTTTAAGACGATCAAAGACGCTGTATTGGTGGGGATCCGCACGGAATCCGCCATAAAGCCGAATTTCTGGATCTCGGGCAGGACCTGCTCCAGAGCTTTTGCAGCCCCCGTGGACGTCAGGATGATATTATTGAAAATGGAACGGTTCTTTCTCAAATCCCCGGCACCTTTCTTGGGAGAGGAATCCAGGATGCTCTGGGTGCCCGTAGCCGCATGGATGGTCGACATGGAGGCCGTCAGGATCTTGTTGGTTTCACTGTTTTCCAGCAAGGGTTTAATCATATGACTCAGACCGGTTGTTGTACAGCTTGCGGCGGAAATCACATGGTGCCTGGCGGGATCAAAATCAAGGTGGTTGATGCCGTAGATAAACATGCCGAAGTCATCAGGCATTTTTGCGGCTTTGTCGGCAATTTTGGTGGGAGCACTGATAATCACCTTTTCAGCACCGGCAGCCAGATGCCCCCGAACACTCGGTTTCTCGCTCCCCGAGGGCAGGGTCGGGTCCTTGTGGGCCCCCGTGCAATCGACCACCAGGCGCACCCCGTATTGGCGCCAGTTGATATCCTGGGGGTTCCGGGCGGACCTTAGAATGGTAACCGGCATCCCGTCTATTTCAATGAGCCCTTTTTCCTGATCCGGAATTTTGATGTCAAACGTGTTTTCCGAGTACCCGTACAGGAAATGTTCAAGACTACCATAGGTGGAATCCCTGGAGATGGTGTGGGCCACAGCCTCAAGTCCGGTTCCCACTTCCCGCCCGATATTCACCACAAAGCCATCAAAATGTCTTAACCGGATGTGCTCCCACAAGGTTAACTTTGCAATTCGACCCAAGCCGTTAATTCCCAAAAGATTCTGGTTATCAAACATTAGAACCCTCCTTCACATGCATCAGATGAATATTTATTCCGCGTGTCAAGTGCAATTTCGGTAGTCTTGATGGGGTAATTACCGCGATAGATATTTCCACGATGACCATCGATGGAGATGTCATCGCCCACTTTAAACTTATTACCACCGATACTACATTCCTTCCTCTCTTCGTTTACAAATAAATCCGCACAATTGACAATGCAGATTTTCCCGATTTTTGTGGCCGTCACCGCCGCGTGGCTCGTGACACCTCCCCTGGACGTCAAAAGGCCGTCGCATTTAAAAATCATGCCAATATCGTCCGGGACCGTATCAGGTCTCACAAGAATGGTTTTTTTATCCGGATATTTTTCAGCAAAAAGCGCCAGGTCATCATCTCCGAATGCCAGAATGCCGCTCAGCACACCGCCCCCGATCCCAATACCCCTGCCCACAAGCACCATATCTTCCACTCTGGGCTCAAACACTTTCACGTGGGTTTCGCACCGAATATTCTGGTTGCGAACCTGAAGGATATACAGGTCTTCCGGATTTTCAGACTCAAAAGTGAATTCAATTTCCTGGTGAGCAAACCCAAGATTTCCCAGCAACTCCCTGGCAAGGGAATGTATTTTTTTGTAAATACCAGGGAAAGCTTCCTGCAAGGATGTGCCCTCCAGTTTCAGCTGCTTTCTCTGGGTCTTACCCACCGGCAACGAATGAACCAGCCCGGCAACAATATCTTCCCCCTGGCTGCTCAAATTGAAATCCCCAAAAAGATGAACCCCCGGCCTGCCGCGCGTGGGGTTATGGGTGAACACCACCCCTGAACCCGACATTTGGTTGCGATTTCCGAAGACCATCTGCTGAACAATCACCGAAGTCCCCCAATCCTCCGATACCTTGAGGTACTCACGATACACTTTCGCCTGCTCATATGACCAGGAATCAAAAACAATGGAAATGGCTTTTTCCAATTGGCGTATGGGGTCCTGTTCAAACTCCTTGTTGTGTGCCTCAAGCACATCCTTGTAGGCAAAAGCCAGTTCTTTCATCTGTTCCGCGCTCAGGCCTGTTTTGTATTTCACCCGGTATTTCTTTTTGTGGTCGGAAATGACCTTGTCAAAGACATCCCTCCGAATATCATGGGCCATCCCCCAGTTCTGCAGCAGGCGACGGTAGGAATCCCACGCAGCCCACCCGAAGCCGGGTTCACGGCTCAAATGGGTGGCAATCTCGTCGTTCATGCCCACATTGACAAATGTCACCATGGCGCCGGGCATGGAAACAGCCGCTCCGGATCTCACGGACAACAAAAGCGGATTTTGAGGATTCCCAAATTCCCGGCCGCACAGCCTTTCCAATTCATTGATTTGGGACCCGATTTTTTTGTTCAGTTCAGCTTTCAACTGCGGGTGCGTGTAGATGGCAGACCGTTCACGAAACACCTCGGTGGTCAAAACAAATGCCGGCGGCACGGGAATGCCGGCCTCATAGAGTTTTTTCAAAAAATATCCCTTTTCACCCACAAACACCTTGTTGTCCATCATGGGTGATTTTTCATTGAAGGGCGTGACAATCAGGTCGGGGTTGTACCGCATAATGCTGTTGATAATGTCCGGGCTGAAATTGTCCACCATGTTGTGAAGTGTTTTCAGGATACCGGCAATAAATCCGTCGAATTTCTGGAGGAGAAAACAGTTGGATATCATTTCCCGATTGAACTCTTCGGTTTTCTGCAGAAGAATTCTGTTTTTTTCTTCGCTTGAAAGGCCGGACTCTTTCATGAAAAGTTGCGGCACAATTGCATTAAGCGGGTATTCGTACGATCGAATAAAATATTCATTAATAATTTCACGAATCCGTTCAGCCATAAATTCAAAAATGTTGGTGTACTGCCCCAGGCTGAAGGTAGAAGAGGTGAGGCTGTATCGGAGCATTTGAAGATTGCTGTTAAACCCCTCGTTGCTGATACCGCCAAGCGCCATACCTTCTTTGAAAAACTCAAGCACCTTGTAAATGCGATCCAGCGTAGTGGCTGAGATGTAGTTCAGGTTGATATGGGCGATGATTTTGTCCATTAAATTGGCGGCGACTTTTTCAAGCCTGAAAATGAGCCCCATGGCCTCAAACTTTGTTTCGCGGTAAACACCATACATGGAAGGAATTCCAAACGCCACGTGCCGCTTATAATAGATACTTTCCCACGCTTCGCTGGGTTTAGGGTCCAAAATGATCTGCTTGAGACGTCCCATGAGAAGGAAAACCTTCTTCAGAGCCCCTGAATGATCTTTTTCCGCCATACAGCTCTTAAAATCCGAGATATCACCATTTTCGAGAAAACTGTATCGCTCTAAAATGGAAACAATGTTGACGGTATCGAAAGAATATTTCTCCCGCAACAGGGCATAAAGGCGGCAGAGATACAATAATCTTTTTCGATCAATATCGTTCGGTTCCCGAACCGATACCAGTACCTTCTCCAGTTCCGCCTGCTCCATATTCAGAAATTTTTCGGGGCCGCAGTCCTGTTTGTCGCAAAGCGCCTTCAGAAGGGTATGAATGGGCTCAAACCATCTGCCTTTCAAATCTATGGAATCATACACATCAGTGGGAAATCCCCCTTTAAGCGCCTGCAGATCTGCATCGTACCAGAAATAGAATATTTTCCGGGCCATATCGATGAGGGTGTTGTTCCCCTCTATATGGACCTGTTTTCTCAGGAAGTGAATCAACCGGTCATTTCGATGGGATAATTCGTCCATGGACGTGGTCACTTGGCGGATTTCCCCTTCCGCGCCGATCTCATTAAAATATACCGGGAAAATAAAGGAGAGCTGTTTTACCTTCTTGTAAAACGGTGAAATATTGGAATTCAGGATATGGGTGATGTCCCGCTGAAAAAGATCCGTGTCCGAAATATAGACCCCGCCCAGACGCAAGTTAACGATTAATGCCGACAGAAGTTTCTCCGGAATGGCGGATCCGTATTTTAATATGTCAAGCCACACCCTGATATTTTTCAGATGGTTTTCATTGACGTGCGTCTTCCAGTCTTTGTCCACATAGACGATGCCCGGGAACTCAAATCCGAAATCAATCAGTTTCTTTTCAAAATAATTGACCCGGAATTTGTCCTCCGAATCGTCAATATCAATGATCTTTTTCCCCAGGGTGGCAATGCAGTTGAGAATGGGAGATATGTGATCCCGTCGAAACACACCGAACATGTCGAATATTTTATCCAGGAAACCGAATATCTCGCTCAGATCGATCTCCTCGACCACTCTTGCCAACAGGAAATTGATGTCACGAATCAGGCGATCTTTCAGGCCGGACATTCCCGGGAGGTAAAGGAGGTAGAAGGTATAATAAAATTTTTCAATAAATTTATCAAATTCATCGCTCAATTGTCTGAAATTATTTGCGATATCACCATAGGACGGTACGTTTTCGACGAGCGCGTCAAATGTATCCGAACCGTTTAGTTTGTGTTGGAGATCAGAAAAATATTCACTCCCCAGTTGCCCTATGACCGTTGTGTAATCCCGATGGAAGATGCTTTCATTTTCCCGGTACCACCGTTCAATTTTTGTGGTTTCCTGCCAGAAATTAATATTAACTTCCAGAACCTCCTTTGTTAATCTGTATATTTCTTCTTTAAAATCATCAATATGCGCACTTTTCCTCAAGTGTTTTTTAAAAAAAGCGGAACAGCACATATAGATGTCACGGTTCTTCACCAGGGTTTCTTCCAAAAGGGTCATGCAGGCTTCGACAATCTTATTATGTTTTTTCGGAAAATCCGCCAGGCGACCAATAAATTCCACCAGGGTCCTGACAATGGTTTCTTTGAGTTTCTCATCAACGCCGGACGATAGAAGAAGGCCACCCAGGCTCTCAACGATTACCTGGAACGCTTCATCCGATTTTTCCAACTCCGCGTAAAACCAGAAATCATTCAGGACAATTTTCCTCAACTCCGCCACCACAAAACCATGGTTGGCATAGGGGTGGTGGTATTCCGTCATACATTTCAGCGCCCGTTCATGAATACCGAAGTGTGATGCGGACAGATCGATAAATTCACGATATGGTTTGGGGACGTGAACTTTGATTTTTCGCGTCTCTTCTAAATTAATTTCCAACGCTTCCGATTGAATTGGTTTGTCCATGAGCACTGTCCAGAATGCGGCCTTTTTCCCGCCCTCTTTTCGGGGCAAAAAACGTCTCTCATTGTTGTCCGCCTACAATTAATTACAACTGCTGAGAAAAAATCACAAGGGGATAGGACAAAAAAACCAAAAATAGTACCCGATTAGTGAGAAGCTGAAAAAGAAGTAAAGGCATCTCCAAATTATCCATTTCAAAATCCCAGCAGATTGTGTATATGGGGGTAAACGTTGAAACGGAAGCAACCCGATTCTGATAACGAGGAGGTTCAAAAATGAAATTTGGAATAATCCTGGCGTTGGTATTTGCGTTGTGCGGTCCCCCGGCAGCCCTCGGCGGTCTATCGGACAACCCCCAGGTAATCATGGAGACATCCAAAGGGACCATTGTTCTGGAGGTTTTTCCCGATGAAGCGCCCGAAACCGTCAAGAATTTCCTGCAATACGTTCGTTGGGGGCACTATGACGGGACCATCTTTCACCGGGTAATTCCGGATTTTATGATTCAGGGGGGCGGTTTTTCGCCGGATATGAAAAGAAAAAACACTGAGATGCCCATTCAAAACGAGGCGACTAACGGCCTGAAAAACAGGCGGGGGACAGTGGCCATGGCGCGCACGCCGGATCCTCACAGTGCCACCGATCAGTTCTTTATCAACACCAAAAGTAACGGCTTCCTGAACCACAAAAACACAACCGCCCAGGGGTGGGGTTACACCGTCTTTGGCAAGGTGGTCAAAGGGATGGATGTGGTGGATACCATCTCAGGGGTTAAAACCGCCAAGAAGGGCATGATGGGTGATGTTCCCGTGGAGCCGGTCGAGATCATCAAGATGACCATCAAAGAATAGTGTTGCTGTATTCCCCCCTCGTCCCCACGCGGGAGCGTAGGAACGTTTTCCAGGACGTTTTGCGTCCTTACCCATTGTAACGGTCTTTTATCATGGCCTTATGTTAAAGGGGCCTGCTGACGTCCTGCCCATGATAAGCAGCCATCTTGAACCATTTTTTCTGGACTCTTGCATTCGCAGGAGTGACGGCCTTGGAGACTTTTTACATGGGCATCAATTTCGGGGTTTTCTCTTTTCCATTAGGAATGAACAAAAGCAACAGGTTGACAGAAGAATTTTCTTACATTATATTTCTTACATGGAAAATGGAGGTTCCCATGGACAAAGTCATGTCAACCCGGATGGATGAGACTGTTATTCAGCATATTGCCATTTTGGCCAAAAAACTGGGCACATCAAAGAAAGCCGTTTTGGAAAATGCCGTACGCTGTTATGCTGAAAATGTCGGAACTGAAGAGGATCTCGATATCCTGAAACATACCTTCGGCAGCTGGAAACGCGATGAATCGGCCGCAGAGACCGTAAAAGCCATTAAGGATACCATGCGTAAATCGCAGGAAAGATATAAGCGTTGAAAGCCTTTATTGATTCCGACATTCTGATCTGGCATTTGCGTGGTGAACCCAGAGCGCTCAATCTGCTCAGCAAACTTCACAACAATGAAAACATTGCGCTTTGGACCGGCGCCATGCAGCGCGCCGAAGTGGTTTTTTTTATGAGACCCACTGAGGAGGAAACCACACTTTTATTTTTGTCACAATTTGAAACCGCATCGGTCGATCAGTGGACCATTGACAAAGCGGGTGAACTTTTTCGCAAATGGAATCCTTCCAATGGAACCGATGTCAACGACGCCATCCTTGCAGCGACCGCCATCCGGGCCGGCGGACAACTATTCACTTTGAATACAAAGCATTATCCAATGCCTGAACTGGCTGTCGAGCGCCCGTGGAAAGTACTGTAAACCGCATCATGGGGACCCACAAAAAACTTCTTCCCGGCTGTGCCATTTCGCCGGTTCGTGCCTTTTCCAGCGTGCTTAAGAGAGACTGGTAGAATTCAGGGGAAAAGATCACGTAGAGACCGTTCCCACGCGGGAGCGTTGGAACAAGGGTAAAAAAGCGATACTGGATGGTCATGATAATCTCCTATGCGTTCCCACGCGGAGCATGGGAACGAGGGGGTACTCTTCTTCCCCACGCGATCCCTCGGTGATTGTGACGACGGGATGCTTCCGGCTCCGCACGGGCATCCCGGCGACCCAATCCCCGGTGCTCGCGCTCACTGACCTGCGGAAAAAGCAAGGCGAAAGCCGAGGATGCAGTCCCGGCGGCCGGGCGTGAGCCAGTCGCGATTCGCCGACCGACAGTACCTGGCGAGGTCGTACCAACTCCCGCCCCGATCCACCCGGTTCGATCCCGAAGAGGGCCCCGTGGGATCCGTCACCGAACCGGAAGGATAGTTCCCGAACCAATCCTGGCACCACTCCCAAACATTGCCGTGCATGTCGTAGAAACCCCAGGCATTCGGTTTTTTGATCCCCACGCTATGAGCGTACTTATCCCCAACGTCCCAGGCATTCTTCCGATACCACGCGTAATTTCCCAGCTGCCCATCGCTGTCCCCAAAGCAGAACCGCGTGCTCGAACCGGCCCGGCAGGCATACTCCCACTCCGCTTCAGTAGGCAGCCGGTACTTGTTGCCTCCCTCCATTTGATTCAGCTTCCGGATAAACGCCTGGCAATCATTCCAAGATATATAGGCTGCCGCGTTGTTCGCATTTTCCTGCACATATTTTTTACCCGACCAGGGCCTGCTCCCCATCACCTTTCTCCACTGACCCTGGGTCACCTCCGTGGTCTGCATATAATACCCCCGGGTCAACGTCACCTGGTGCTGTTTCTCATCACTATCCCGGCCCGATTCCCCCGACGGACTCCCCATCATAAAACTCCCGGGCGAAATGTAGACAAATTCCATCCCCAGACTGTTCCGCTTTTTCCCGCCGGCAGCAGGTTGCGCCGCTCTCACCCGCTCCAGCCGCATACTGATGGTCTCATCCTCCCCGGCCGACAGGCTCACCCACCGCTTTTCCGTCTCATACCCATCGGATGACACCTCCACGTGGTACCGGCCCGGATCCAGGTCCATCCCTTGATAGAAGGCCGGTCCGATATTCAATATCCTCACACGGGCATCTCCAGGCGTGGTCTCCACAAAGAGCCTCCCCTGACTCGGAGTCGCCTCACTCAAATCCACATACAGGCTCACAGCACGGCCCGATGCCACCCGAATCCGCTTTTCATAAGCGTCATATCCGTCCGCCTCCACCCGCAAACGATGGGTTCCCGGTGAAAGGGGTTTATCCTCAAGGGGCGTCTTCCCCACGGGCCGGCCGTCCACCATAACCCGCGCTCCCGTCACATTGGCGCTCACCGAAAGGGTGGTCTTCCGGGACGGATCAGGTTTGGTGACCGTGGCCCCGCTGGAGGCCAGTTGAAACACGAAATCCCCCCGTGCCAGGTCGTAATCCCGGATCTTGCCGTACTGGGGGTTCTGGCGACTGTGGCCGGGCACTTTTTCCTGAAGGTAGAGACCCAGCTCAGTGCCGCTCACGTAACCGTCCCGGTTGAGGTCTCCCCAGCCGTATTCCAGTGCATCGATGAAAGCCGGGGTAAACACGCTCCTGGCGGGAACCGTCTCCCCGGCATCCCCCGCGGTGATGTACTGCCGCACGGGAAGGGCCGTGGCCCGGGTGATATGGGGCGGTGTATCGGGCAGGGCCTTGGCCTTGAACACAGTCCCCGAAAAACAGCTGTCAAACAGAAACAGGGCGTGACGGGCCTCCAGTTGCCGTGACCAGGCCAGAATCATATTCATGGGCAGGGCCTTTTGCAAAAACCCCATCTCGTCCCGCCGGGGATTGGGCGCGTCCGCCGGCACCAGATACCCTTTGGCGCCCCCTTTACGAGTGTGCCCGTGACCGGAAAAAAAGAAGAGCAGGCGGTTTCCGGGGGTGAACCCGTAGCGACCGATGAAATCCTCATAGGCCAGCTTCAACCCCCGGCTGCCGGGGTTCATGATCTTGACAACCTCAAAGCCCTGTTTTTTAAGAGCCGCTTCCACGCGATCCAGCTCCCCGGGGACACTGCCCAGATCCGGCCACCCAGCGGTGTAGTCGCTGATACCGATGAGAAGCGCATAGCTCCCCTGATAGAGCCCCACCCGCTGTCCGGCGGCATCAGCGATCACCACTTCGATGCCTTTGCTCTGGGCGCCGTAGCATAATGGCGCATGCGCCGGGAAATGGCATATGAGTATGACGGCAACAGTCAACAGAACAAAAAACAGGGGTTTCACGCGGCTTCGATTCACGGCTGACATGGGCCCTCCCGGATTTTTTGATGGCAGGTTTTAGGTCATTTTTCAATGAGTATTCAGTGGTAGAGTATTGACGATTGGGGAAGGGGTTGTCAAGTGCAAACGACTGGGCGTTCCCACGCTGGAGCATGGGAACAAGGGGAACTCCGGATCCTCACAGTGCCACGGATCAGTTCTTCATCAACACCAAAAGCAACAGCTTCCTGAACCACAAGAATACAACAACCAAAGGGTGGGGTTACACCGTCTTTGGCAAAGTGGTCAAGGGGATGGATGTGGTGGATACCATCTCAGGGGTTAAAACCGCCAAGAAGGGCATGATGGGCGATGTTCCGGTGGAACCTGTCAAAATCATCAAGATGACCATTAAAAAATAACGGATGGAATTTAACCGCTACCGTTAAAATACC
This sequence comes from uncultured Desulfobacteraceae bacterium, assembly GCA_964588535.1. Lineage (GTDB taxonomy): Bacteria > Desulfobacterota > DSM-4660 > Desulfatiglandales > Desulfatiglandaceae > NaphS2. The sequence continues at coordinate 5,382 of CAZPQA010000056.1, read as the reverse complement.
CTCCGCTATTGAAAAAACAGCTTTTATTCACCATCAGGATTAAAATTTTCCCAGAATTCTTCGTCATCGCTCTGCCAGTGGGGCCCGAACTTCTTTTCGTAAAAGGATCCCATCCGTTCGAGCCATCGATTCTGCAGATTCTTCCCTTTTTCGCGGGCAACCAGCACATCTTTCAAGAAACGCTCCATATGGATTATCTCTTCTTTTGGAACGTAAAAGGCCGCGCCCCCTTTGAAAGAGTTCACCGTATGGCTTACGCTCAACGCATTGGCCGTCAACATGACGGCCGGAACATTTTTGTCGTTGGCAATCTCCAGGAGTTTGTATCCATCCACGCCCATAATATCCAGAATTGCCATATCAAAGGATTCTCTCTCAAGGAGGTCCCTGGCGTCCTCAAAGGTATAGGCTTCCACAAGGCTACACATGTTGAGCAAATCTTTGAGGGTTTCAATCACGTCCGGCTCATCATCGACGATGAGAATTCTTTTTCCTTTTAACAAACCTTCTGTCACAACAACAGCTCTCTCAAGAATAGACCCGAATACCCGTCAGAATCTTGAAACAATACTCGTCTTAGAGTAACGCTTTCTTTGCCCCTTTCAAGGTGTAAGCCCCACAAAATCGTTTTCCCTGAAGCGATAATACCCTTTTTCCGTCATACGAATGAAAGGGATGGCCGGCGTTGTCAGAACAGTCAGGGCCAGTTGGGCAAAGTCCGGGATGACACCCAGTGACGCCATGGTTTTCTGGAACCGGTTCAGCCGGTCGGCAAGTTCAGGCATTTTCAACTCTGAAACGTACCCGCCGGCGCGAAGCGGAATATCCATCTTCAGGGTTCCATCTACGACAACCGCAGTGCCCCCCTGCATTTCAATCACACGGTTGACGGCATGGGCCAGATCTTCGTCGTTTTCGCCGATGCCCACGATGGCACCGGCATCCCAGCATAGCGTTGTGGCCACAGCCCCCCGTTTCTGACCCCAACCCCGGACAAACCCCACAAACGTTTCTCCCCGGCCGCTGATACGCTCCACAAAAACGATTTTCAAAAGATCATTTTCAGGATAAGATACCAGATGTTCGCCTGAAACCTTCGGCGCCGCCCTGCCCTCACGCGCCACCAGCCCTCCCGGCTGAATATCCAGGGTGCGCACCTGTCCCTTACCATCGGAAAGAAATTTGGAGATTCTCAGGTCCAATGGCGAGATCGGCGCCGCTTTCACCGTATTCATGAGGGGTTCGGGATAGTCCGCATCAGGAATGGAGATGCTCATCTGCCCCTTCTCAGCAACTACCCTCCCCTTTGAAATCACCACCTCCGGCTTCATATTTCCCAGATCCCCAAGCAGCAGGAGGTCCCCGTGACGACCCGGGGCAATACCACCAATCATGGTGTCCAGCCCCAGATGTTCGGCCGGGTTGAGTGTTACCATGCGAACCGCATCCATTGCGTCAACGCCGAGATCCACCGCCTTTTGAACCACATCATGCAAATACCCCGTCTTCAGCAGAAGGCTGGGGTTGGTACCGTCGGTTACCAGTATCATGCGACGAAAATCAACTTTGTCTTTCAGCGGAAGAATGATCTCCAAGTCGCGGCGAATGTCCCCTTCCCGGATCATGGCGTAAAGCCCCATCTCAAGACGGTTGAGCACGTCATCCGTTGAAATGGCCTCATGGCACGACTCAACCCCGGTGGCTGCATAAGCGGCCAGTTTTTTGTCAAAAGCACCGGCAGCGTGGCCCTGAACGGATTTACCGATTTTTTGCGTCTCAGCCATAAGGTCCAGGACCCGGTTGTCCCGGGTCAGGATGGCACCCTGCCAGAAAGGTTCCCCCAGTCCGATAACGCGGGGGTCCTCAAAAAGCCCGGCCAGTTGCTGCTTTGAAATCATCAAAGATTTTGTTGCGGGACTCAGAGAAATCATGGGGGGAACCAGAACATACATCTTGATGGGACAGGGATCAACCTGGTCCAGAAAAATGTCAACCCCTTCGGCCCCCAGGGCAAACCCGTAGCCCTCCGCTTCCGTCACCAGGGTGGTGACACCGGAGGGGATGGCGTAGGACAGAAAATCGTTGATGTTGAAGTAACTGACCAAATGGGTATGGGCATCAATAAACCCGGGACAGATGAACCGGCCGCCCGCATCGATAACCTCGGTCTCTCCGCCAATGGTATGTTCAGCATCAGAACCCACATAGGCGATCCACTCACCCAGCATGGCCACAGAACGACCCGGCAGCATCCGCCCCGTGTACACATCCATCAGCACGCCATCTTTTACAACCATATCCGCGGGATGTTTTCCCAAAGCGGTATCGGCCAGTTTGCGCAAATCTCTTCTGTTTTCCATAGTATTAAAGTTCACTCATTTCCTTTAACCTTGAACATATTTCCACGCTCAGGGCGAAAATGATATCAAGGGCCAGATGTTCACCAATGCTTCTATCGAAGAGCAGCTTTGATTCAGCGGGAAATTCATCATCCCCCGTCCACAATAGAACCGCAACCGGTATGCGAGGGGCTATTCTGAATGAGTATGCCGCATCCGCCATATCAAGTGGCATGCCGCCCAGTTGAGTACATGTATCACGGAATCCGCGAAGGTTGTCTCCGTATTTTTTTTCGATTAAATCGGTGGGTATTTTGTGGGGCCCCCGGAAAAAAGTAACCCCGCCGGGGATGTCCTTTACCGATATCCATTCTTTGCTGATGGGTGTCTCCCTGGATGTTAAGAGATAGTGAACCATAAAAAGGCCAAGAGAAATCGTAGCATCCCAAGTGGGGTCACCCAGGCGCGTTATTCTGGACTCGTTCGGAAATATGCCATGGTCTTCTCCCCATACGGATAAGGTAAAGCAGCCTTGATTGACGTCATAACTGCACAAGGCGCGCCTGCAAACGTCTACCGGATCCATTTTCGCCAGATCCTGAAAATGACAGGGATCAACGGCACTGCTCATTTCACTCCCCTTTCAACCCTTATTCTATGCCACCTTAAACCTGGACACCCCGTCCTGGAGTCCCTTTGCCGCATCGATCAACTGCTGGATGGCATCATAGGTTTCGCGAAAAGATTCCAGGGTCTCCTCCAACTCCTCTTTGAGGTTTGTCATGGAACCACTGATGTTCCGAGCATCATCCGACTGGCTGCCCACGGCCACATTGATCTCCTCAAACCGGGGCGAAATGGTCTGGACCCGATCAATGATCAGGGCCAGCTGCCCGCTGATCTTCCCCACATCCTCAGCGCTGCCCTTCACTTCTGAAACGAACTTATCCATTTCCATAACACCTGCCGACACGGCGGATTGCATTCCCTTTACCATCTGCTCAATATCCAGTGTGGCAACAGATGTCTGGTCCGCCAGCCTGCGGATTTCCCTCGCCACCACATTGAATCCCCTTCCGTATTCCCCGGCCTTTTCCGCTTCAATAGCGGCATTCAGAGATAGGAGATTCGTCTGATCCGCCACTTTGGTGATCGTATCCACCACATGGGTAACATTTTCCGCCTTTTCGTTGATGGACTCAAGATGGCTGGATATGGATCTGGACGCGTCCTCCATTCGGGACATGGCCTCTTCCATACCGGCCAGATCCTTCTGGCTCCGGCTGGCAAATCCGGTGGTCTCATCGGATGCGGCGACCACCTTTTCCACGGTATCGACAAGTTGAGCCGCCACTTCGGATATTCCCGCTACCGAACTGACCACCTTGTCAGTGGAGAGGATCTGGTGACTCATGGTGGCTTCCTGCTCCTTGGCCGCGGCGGCCAGTTCGTTTGAAGAAGAGGTCACTTGAACACCCGAACGCTGGACCTGACCGATGAGGGTGTTGAGATTCCGTATCATGGAACCCAGGGCAGCAAGCAGACGACCTGTCTCATCATCGGTTCCCACCGGCACCTGAACCGTAAAATCCCCCTTGGAAACCTTGCGCGCGATGGTCACAGCCTCCGTGATAGGGCTGCTGATCTTCTTCGCCAGCCATACCAGCACAAAGAATGTTACCAGCAGGCCGGCACAGGAAATGAGAAGGATTTGAAGCAGGGTGTCCCTGATGGGGCTGATGATCTCATCTTCCGAAACACGCATGACAATGGTCCAATCCCCCGTATCAATCCTGGCCCCGGAGAAAATATCCCTGTGATCGTGCAACGGATCTATGGCGCGAATGAGGAGGGGCGGACCGGTATGGGTGTAAAAACGATCCAGTATCCCGGCGTAATCCGTCTCATTGATATTTCGGGTCATCATCCGTTTAAGGGTTTCCGATGCCATCCCCCCGGCGTCTCCTTCCCCCTCTGAACGGAGCCGGGCAAGGGTTTTTTCAGACACCAGCGGCATGGTGGAAGAAATGATTTTGCCCTTTCGACTGAGCAGGACAAAAGCGGCCGATTTGTAGGGTTTGAGCTCCTCCAGATATGCGTGGATGTTGGTCAAGGCCCGATCGACACCGGCAATACCCACAAACTTGCCGTTGATCTCAATGGGAAAGGCCTGCTCGACGATCATCTTACCTTCGTAAAAATAGGGCTCTGTGATGATATATTTTTCAGGGTCTTCGGAAAGAAATTTATCCTTACATCCCTGGTAATAGAGGCTGCTTTCCATGTCGATGAGGGGATTCAATTTGATCTCCCCCTTCCCCCCCTCTTCCACAAACCAGTAGGGCAGAAACCGTCCTGCATCGTTCAAGCCTTTCTTCGTCTCCCCTGCCCTCTCCAAAAAGGCCCTGTCGTTCTGGTCTGCATTGGGCTCGTAGCCGAAATAGGCCCCGGTAAATCTCGGGAAGTTAGAGAGGATGTTTCGGGCGTACCGGGTGGAAGCCTCTCGATTTCCGAACAGACCGCTCATCTGGGCCAGCGCCATGGCCTTGGCCACGGATACTGCCTCCAGATTCTGTTCCTCGATCCTGTTGGCGATTTCCCGGGTATGGGCCTTGATGATCTTTTCATTTTCGATTATCAGGGTACGGTACATGCCTCGAGAAAAGGCCGCAACAATGAGGAGAACCACCAGGGTGACGGTTATGCCGAAATAGAAAATCAGCCTTCCCTTGATGCTGGAGGGCAAGACGCTTTTCTTCTTCATAATAAGCCTCCCGAAACAGCTGGGTTTTTTACAGTTTTTAAAAACATAGAATACACAAGACGGGATATCTTTCTTCAATCATTTCCTACCAGCCTACATTCGTATTAAATAAATTACAATGTACATCTTTTGAATACACACTTTTTATTGAGGCTCATGACCAAATTTTGCTATGATGCCAGGAAATCAAGTCACATTCATTTTTTGAAGAGGACGGAGAAAATTGGAATACAAAGTGCTTTTAACCGTTTTTGCGGCAGTTTTCGTTGCCGAACTGGG
>CAZPQA010000055.1:0-21125 GCA_964588535.1 uncultured Desulfobacteraceae bacterium | reverse complement strand
CGCAGTTCCGCTAAAGAGAGGCTGATCTCCACCTCCTGGCCATCTTTGGAAATCAGGGTCGCCGGGTAGTTGCTAACAAATCCCCTTGCCTTCACTTCGGCCATGAGCCCGCGTCTCTCTTCAGGGGTCTTCCACAGGTTTTCAATGTCCGCGCCCAGGACGTCTTCCTGACTGTAGCCTAACATATGTTCGGCGCCAGGGTTGAATGTAACGACCTTGCCTTGGAGATCGGTGGTGATGATCATGTCAGAGGAGTTGATGATGATGTTTTCCAGATATTCTTTGTTTCGGCGCACCTCTTCCTGCAAAGCGACCCGTCCCGTTACATCCCTGACCCCTTCGATGACCTGAGTGATCTCGCCCTCGTCGTTTACCACAGGCGTGGCCATGATTTCTTCAAAGATGATACCGCCATTCGCATCCTTATGCTCATGTACGGCCGAACAGTTCTTTCCAGTTGCCAACACTTCCTCAAAAGGGCAGCTGTGATTTCCCCCGTGACACGGCTCGGCGGTATGGCGGGTGATTTCGTAACACGGTTTTCCCAGGACTTCCGCTTCGTCTAACCGGCTTTCCGTCAGGAAGGTTCTGTTGACCCGGTGTATGGTCCGGTCTTTATTGAGCACGATGATCTTGTCCGCAAGAGAATCTATGAATCTCTGGGACCAATCCCGTTCCCTTCCGAAGGCCTTTTCCGATTCCTCCTGCAAATCCTGTTTCTCGGTCTCCATTTGGATCAGATCCCAGAAAAGGCGGGCGCCCAGGTGGTCCATGGAACTGATATGGGTCGGCTGAGTGCGGATCATTCGTTCTCTTATATCATTTGATCCGGTCAGTTCGATGAGGAGATTGAGGCCGGGGAGGGTATAGAGGGCTGTAAAATCGGAGGTGGTGAAGATCCCCATCTTTCTGGCTCGGGAGATTCCAGGGGCGTTCGGGTTGGGATCAGCCACGCCCACGATTTCCATCTTCAATCTCTTGAGACGTTCATCGCTTAAGAGAACCAGAAGATCATGGCAGGCATTCCCCCCCCCGATAATGGCGGCCTTGAGCGTTATCTGCGATTGAGCGCCCCGCCTTATCAACCGATTGTCTTCGTTCATCTCTTTCTACCCGAAACACTCTCTGAGTTTTGATCTGAGGCGGTTTCGCATGTCCAGGGGTATCTCTTCCCGGCTGCTTTTTTTGCAGAGGGAAACGGTTTTTTTGAGCGCGTCAAAACAATCCTGGCATTCAGGGCACTCCATGAGGTGCTGTTCAATCTGTCGACAGTCGTCGGGTCCCAGTTCTCCGTCCAGGTACTCGGAAATCCTTTCAAAATTTTTCTTGCATTCCTCCTTCATGAGATTTTCCCTTCACTATATGAGTGGGAAATTTTTTCCCGCAGTGCCAGGCGTGCGCGGTGGAGTCGGGTTTTCACCGATTCGATGCTGATTCCCAGGATGTCGGCGGTTTCTTTGGTGCTGAACCCCTCAGTGTCCCTGAGATTGAACACCAGTTTGTATTTATGCGGAAGGGTTTTGATGGCATTGTTGATGACCGTTTTCATTTCCGCCTGTAGCACTTTGTCTGACGGGTCATCGGACCAGTCGGGAATGTCATAGGTCTCAAAGGTTCCGTCTTTGTTCATAAAGGATTCCAGGGACAGTTCCCGGTCCGGTTCGCATTTTTTCTTTCGCCGTTTTCGAATACAGGCCGTGGCGGCAATTTTGAACAACCAGTTTTTCAGTTTGGTCTCTTCCCTGAAGCTGTTCAAATATTTGAAGGCATTGAGAAAGGTATCTTGCGTAATATCTTCGGCGTCCTGAAGCTGACCGCACATCTTGAGACCGAAAGTGAAGATTCGGTTTTCATATCGATCCACGATGGCCTCCATGGCTTTCATGGACCCTCCTTTGAACTGGGCGATCAGGTGGTGATCCGTCATGTCTGTGGCGATGGCTGTCACGGTTGCGTTTTCCTGCCGAATACGATGGTCCTGTTGAATACGATGGCCCTGTTGAATACGATGGGTCAGTATTTTTTACATCAATTGAGGCGACTTAAATATCTTCCTTGAAATGTTGCCACAATACGGGTATTTTACACATTGCAGGTCTCATTGGAAGGATTATTTTACTTGGAGACATAAAGGGAGGTAATAATCGTGAAGAAGGCAATGTGGATATGGGGCATTTTCTGTGTGACAATGTGCTTTTGTATTTTGCCACCGGCAATCAGCCATGCGGGGTTTAAAATCTGTCTGATGCAGGACCAGAAAGGCGCGGCGGCCAAGTTCAGACCGCTCCTCAATTATTTAATAAAAAAGGGCCTGAAAGCATCTTTTGTTGCGGCCAAAACCTATCCGCAGGCGGCAAAGATGTTTGCCCAAGGAAAAGTCGATGGCATGTTCAGTGGTTCGGGAATCGCCGGTTGTATGATCATAAAAGGCCTGGCATATCCCGTGGTGCGCCCTGTAAGCAAGGAAGGATGGAGTACCTATTGGGCTGTGGTCCTGGCCCCAAGGGGTTCAGCCCGTTTTACTCAGAGTGCGGACTATTTCCACAATAAAAGGATCATCTTTTGTGGTCTTGCCTCATCGGGGGAGTTTTTTTACAGGGCCGTCAAAGGAGATAATAATATTGAGGTCAAAACACTGAATGCCGCTTCCCATGGGGCTGCTATCGATGCCCTGGATCGGGGGGCTGCGGATGTTGCCATAGTGAAAAACAGGGTGTGGGACAGTGTAAAGGGGAAGTATAAGGGCATTGACCGTATGGGTGAGGACCCCGGAGAAAACCCCAATATGGCCCTGATCGTTTCAAAAAAAGCTGATCCAAAGGTTGTAAAACGGATCAGTAACATCCTGCTCGGCTTGAAAGATGACCAGTCCCCTGAAGCTGAAGCTGTCAAAGAAAAAATGGGGATCACAGGCTTTATCAAAACCACTGAGAAAGATTTCAGATTCACCCTGCCACTTTTGAAGAAGGCAGGCGTTGATGGGTCTTTCGATTTTAAATACTGAGAAGATCTTTTCCACAAAAACCTGGGGAAAAAATGGAAACTGGTAAATTCACTGGTATCAATATCAAACTGATTGCTGCCATCCTGATTCCAACGGTCATTGCATTCGGGCTGTTGAGTGTCATTATGATCCATGAACACAGGTCGACGTTCCATGAGTCCATGGAATCAAACGCCAATACGGTGATGGATCTTATGCAGAAAATCAGTGTACCCTGTTATGAAAATTTCGAATACGCTACCCTTGATGAATACGCAGAAGTGGCAGCGAAAGATCCACAAATTCAGTTTATATCGTTTTCTGACCCAAACGGCGGTTTGTTGACTGAGGATTTACGTGGAGAACCGGACGATCCGTCAACGCTCGTTTTTGAAAGGGAGATCCGTTCAACCGGCGCAGATCAGGCGTTGCTCGGGCATGTGAAGATCGGCTTCAGCACCAAAAAGTTGGAAGAGACCCTGAAAAATGAGATCCTGACAATCATATGGATCAGTATCCTCGCCACGATCCTATTTGCAACTTCCGTTATTCTCTTGACCCGAAAGCTGATTGGACAGCTCAAGGTGTTGATCATACGGTCCGATGACATGGCCCGCCAGGCCGAGGTCGCAAATGCCGCCAAGGGCGAGTTCTTGGCCAACATGAGCCATGAGATCCGAACCCCCATGAATTCGGTCCTGGGGTTTTCTGATATGCTGCTGGATACTGATTTGGACGAAAGCCAGCGAGATTTTACGAGTACCATCAAGAGAAGCGGTGAGTCACTGCTTTCTTTGATAAATGATATTCTGGATTTTTCTAAAATTGAGGCAGGGCAGCTGGATTTCGAAGAGACCGAGTTTGATCTTGAGCTTCTGGCCTATGATGTTTGTGAAATGATTCGCCCCAAAATCGGCGTCAAACCCATCGAACTGCTTTGTCACATCGATGATAACATCCCGCCCAAAGTCAAAGGAGATCCGACACGTTTCAGGCAGGTCCTCATAAACCTGATGGGGAATGCGCCCAAATTTACCGATGCCGGAGAGGTTGAACTCTCTCTTGATATTGAAGAAGAAAAGGAGGACAGGGTTAAAATCCATGCAAAGGTCAGGGATACGGGCATCGGCATCCCCAGCAAAAAATTGTCAACCATCTTTGAGCCGTTTAAGCAGGCAGACGGTTCCACTACCCGGAAATACGGCGGTACCGGCCTGGGGTTATCCATATGCAAAAAGATAGCAGAGCTTATGGATGGTGAAGTATGGGCAGAAAGTGAAGAAAATAAGGGGAGTACATTTCACTTTACAGGATGGATTAAAGTGTCTGAGGACAAAGGAACGAAAAGAATCAGTCCAGTCCCCCTTTCTCAAAAAAGGGTCCTTATTGTGGATGACAACCCGAGCAATCTGAATATATTGACCCATTATCTGGAATCTGCGGATATGGTGGTTGTTTCTCTTAAAGAAGGAAAGGAAGTTCTCTCGACATTACTGAAACCTTTGGATAGCGATAAGCCGTTTGATCTCTGCATTTCGGATATCCAGATGCCGGGGATGAGCGGCTATGATGTAGCGGAGCAGATCCGGAATTCAACATCCGAAATTCGAGGTTTGCCTCTGGTCGCGATTTCTTCCCTGATGGAAAGGGACGCAAGAAAATGTGAGGTTGTGGGGTTTGATGCCTTTTTGAGCAAGCCCATTCGTAGAGAAAAACTGTACCGGATGCTGGAGAGAATATTGGGCGAAAAGCAGGATGAGGGCGAGAAAGCTGAAGCGGAAAAACCGAAAATCGTCACACAATATTCAATTCGAGAAGACATGAAGCACTCCTTGTGTGTGCTCCTGGTGGAAGATAATCCCGTCAATCAGAAACTGGCAAAATTGATGCTGGCCAAAGGCGGTTATCAGGTGGAGGTCGCAGGTAACGGCCGGGAGGCGGTTGAAAGATTCACCGCGTCACCTGAGGATTTTGATCTGATCCTAATGGATATTCAGATGCCGGAAATGGATGGGATGGAGGCGACTCAGGCCATCAGGAGCAAAGGATTTGACGCGATTCCAATTGTTGCCATGACGGCCCATGCCATGAAGGGCGACAGGGAAATGTGTCTTGAAGCAGGTATGGATGATTATATTACAAAACCGATCAAACGAGAGACTGTTTTCAAGATGATTGAGAAATGGGTTTTTTCAAAAAAAATGTGATTTGGTGATGCTTTTGTCAGGCCAAAGGCGGCGGGGGTGGCGGCAGTTCACCACGCTCCAGGGCCTCACGGGCAGATTTCACCGGTATCGTCGCTTCGCAGGGAACCCCCACCTGACACAACCCGCAGCCGTACCCCTCGAATTTGTAGGTTTTTGCCACATATTCCCTGGAACGCCCCAGATGCTGTCGACACTTTTCTTTGTCATGGCCCGCTTCAGTGATGGCACGGACCGGACAGCGGTCAATGCATTTTCCGCATGTTCCTTTTGCAAAAAAGAGGCAATAGGCCCGATGATCGGCATAGGGTCGTGGTGTTGGTTCAATGGATACCCTGGCAATGACCGATCCCGCCCGCAGGGCTTTGCCCTTTTGGGTGATCAATCCATCGCACAAACCGAACGTGCCCAGACCGGCGGCATGGGCGGCATGGCGCTCAGACCAGGATGAGGCATAGGAAAACCGTTCCGATTTGACGATGGCCCAGTTGGGAACCAGCATGGGTGCAATGGCCATGTGTTCGGCATCTCCCAGGCGCTTAACCACATGATGACGCAGGGCGATGTTGAAGGCTTCGCCATAAACCCTGATCCTGGCCCATTGTTCGGCTGGATATTTTCTGGCCCGGCGATTCGACTCCCGGACCACCTTCCTCTGGGGCAGCACCCATGAAATGACGGTCAGCTCATCCGGTGCGGCGGTTTCCCGGGGACAGTGCTGGCTGAAGACCTCCCAGGGGGTCCAGTGGAACGCCCCAATGTACTCCTTGTACTGTTGCCAGATGGGGTCCGCACCCGAAGCGAATCCAACCGATACATCGTCCCAGGCCACTTCGTTCGATTCATCTTGCATGGTGTTGAGGGGTGAATTGGCGATGAAATCCCGCATAATATTCTCAATCCACGCTCCGGCATCACGCGACATCTGTTCCTTATCCATTTACTCTTCCCCCTGTAAAATCTTAGGTTTGTATAGCATATCCGTATCCCTGTTCGCAAAGAAATAACTGGCGTTTCAAGGCGAAGTCCTGCTCCACCGTATCCCGGGTGACCAGGGAATAGAAATAGGCTAGTTTTTTATATTTCGCAAAAAAAATGCTTGACTGCGACTCCTACATTGTGGTACATTTAGTCAGCTCAAAAAATTCTCTTTCTGAGGATGACAGATAATGAGAAGACCTTCCGGAATAAAGATTCCTTGTCAAATGGCACCCCTTTTGTTTGGCTGCCTGTTCGTCTTATCTGTTTTTTTTATCTATGGCTGCACCGATCATGCCGATCTGGTGTTAGTGGATTTCTCAAAAACCCAAGCCCCCGCAAGATCCGAAAGTCCCCGTCAGGAACGCCCACCCCTGAAAATTGCTGTCGCTGCAATGATCTCACCCAAAGAGACGTTTTCCTATTATCGCCAGCTCTTGGGCTATATCGGCGATAACCTCGACCGGAAAATTCAAATTATCCAACGAAAGACTTATGGAGAAATAAGTGAGCTCTTGGCTAAAGGGAAGATTGACCTCGCCTTTATCTGTTCCGGGCCATATGCTGCTGGAAAAAACAAGGATGGATTTGAACTACTGGCAACCCCTCGGGTTCGGGGAAGCCATTTTTACCAGGCCTACCTGATCGTCAATAGAAATGCTCCTTTCCATAGGCTTGAAGATCTCAGGGGGCGGGTCTTCGCGTTTACAGATCCTGACTCAAATACGGGCAAACTGGCACCTACCTACTGGCTTGCTCAGAAGGGGGAGCGCCCGACATCCTTCTTTGGCAAAACCATCTACACCTATAGTCACGATAATTCAATCTTAGCTGTGACCAGGGGTTTAGTTGATGGAGCCTCCGTAGATAGCCTCATTTGGGAATATTACAACTATAAGAATCCCACTCTTACATCAAGGACACGGATTATCAAGAAGTCAGAGCCATACGGCACCCCGCCTTTGGTGGCCTCTACATATCTACCCTCAAAACAGAAAGAACGCATACGGGACCTGCTTTTTTCCATGCACCTGGATCCAAAGGGGCAAGAAATTCTAAAGGAACTGATGATAAGCAGGTTTGAAACACCCCGGGAAGAATGGTACGAACCTATACGGCAGATGAAAAAAACCATAGCAATGCTGGACAGGAGGTCTTATGCCCCCAAAAAGCCTTAAGAGCAAATTGATAATCGCCGTCTCCGCATTGGTTATCGGCAGCGGTCTGTTGATTTCGCTCCTGGTAACTCATCGTTATAGCAGCACCCTCTTCGACACGATAACCGCCCAGGCAGACAATCTGGGCCATGCCGTCTCCTTGGCGGCAGCGGACCATGTGCTCATAAATGATTTGGTCGCCTTACAGAGACTGCTCGACCACCAGATCCGCAGCAATCCCTCTATTGGTTATCTTTTCATCTCAAGGGATGATCAAGCACTCGCCCATACGTTTGAGAAAGGGGTACCTATAGATCTGCTGGAAGCCAATAATGTCACCTCAGGTGATGGGCCCCGTTTTCAAGAGATCGCTGCCACAAGCGGCGAACGTTATCTGGATATTGCCTGGCCTATCTTAGGAGGAAAGGCAGGGGTTCTGCGGTTAGGGATCTCTGAGAAGCATTACCGAGAGCAGATAACCCGGTTATGGATGCAGATGGCTGCCCTTACCATCGCGATCCTTTTGCTCGCCCTGACCGGAACACTTTTGTTTCTCAGACGGCTCACCAGCCCGATTACGGCCTTGGCCCAAGCGACCCAAAAGATTGACAAAGGAGACCTTGGCGTAAGGGTGCCGGTCAAGGGGAACGACGAAGTGGCTCAACTGTCTTCATCCTTCAATGAGATGGTCGCCCGCATGGAGGAATATACCCACAGGCTTGAAGAACAGACCATGGATCTGGAGCGCGCTCATCATCAAACCAGAACCTCCTGTGGGATCCTTCGGGAAATCGGATCGTTGAGGACTCTGGATGAAATCGGCCGTTTGTTACTAAAGAAAAGTCAAGACATTCTTAAATGCAACCATACGGTTCTTTTGGTTTTCAATACCAACCGGGACCTCCTTTTTGTTTTGTCACCGGACGAAAAGAAGGATTTTAGAGAACAACAAACCATTCAATCTGCCGTTGCTTTCCTGGGCAATCAGACAAAAGTCGCTTTTATCAATGGCAAAAAGGCAGCTCTAAAACCTCCACTTGTTCCAGAACATTTTCAGTCGGCTTCCCGTCAGGCGCTTATTCCTCTCCACCAAAATAACCAGCTCTTTGGTGGCTTTATTATCGGTTGCCCCGGAGCATGCCAATGTAATGGTGAAGAAATCGAGCTGGTGGGTTTGATCCTGAGTCAAGCTGCGGGTGTTATAAAACGGGCCGTCGTTCAGGAAGAAGAAACTCTTGATATAAAGAGCCGCATAGAAAGGACCTCAGAATTTTGCGGGATCATTGGGAAGGATCCCAAAATGCAAGTAATTTACAAACTGATAGAAGATATTGCCCCCACTGATGCCACTGTACTGATCCAGGGGGAGAGCGGCACCGGGAAGGAATTGATTGCTCGCGCCATACATAAAAGGAGCGTCAGGAAAAATAGGCCATTCGTCGTGATCAACTGTTCAGCTTACCCGGCCACTCTCCTCGAAAGTGAGCTTTTTGGCCATGAGAAAGGCGCTTTCACTGGTGCAATCCGACAAAAACTTGGACGTTTTGAGCAAGCTGACGGGGGCACCGTATTTCTTGATGAGATTGGCGAAATCGCTCCGTCGGCCCAGATAAAGCTGCTTCGAGTGCTTCAAACCCGACAATTTGAACGGTTAGGAGGGGAAAAGACCCTTTCGGTGGATGTGCGGATTATCGCGGCAACCAATAAGGATCTCGTCCAGGAGGTGAAAAATGGCAACTTCCGTGAAGACCTTTTTTACCGTCTCAACGTGATTCCTGTCAATCTTCCACTCCTTAGAAATCGACGGAATGATATTACCTTGCTCGCTCAGCACTTTCTGCGCCGGTTTGCAACAGAACAGAGCAAGTCTATTCAGGGGCTCAGTTCCGAGGCCATGCGACTTCTCCTGGACTACACCTGGCCAGGTAATGTCAGAGAATTGGAAAACAGCATTGAGCACGCAGCTGTCCTTGTAAAAAGTAAGCGGATTGAAATTTCCGATCTCCCCTCTGTAATTCGTAATACCGTTTCCACCGCCACCCCACTTGGATCCCGCCACACCATCCTGGAAAATGAAAAAACACTGCTCAGAGATGCCCTTGAAGAATGCGGATGGAACAAGAAACTGGCTGCACAGCGACTTGGAATCAGCCGTAGCACCTTGTACGGCAAACTCAAAAAACATCAGATTGTTGAGCACACCGTTCATTAACACCTTAGGAGGCTGTCTGAAATTCGATCAGCTGTGCTGCCTGCCAATAACCATGTACGAATTCTATACACAGGGTAACTACCTTTATTCACAAAGAAATTTTAGCGTCTCAGTTTATGATGTTCACATTCCGTACACATTCCGAGCATTCATTGCCCCTGTGCTCTCTCGTTTGAAATATTCCCACGCCTTGCTCATCGTCAAAATGCCTCCTCATTAGAAACCGTCTTTATTTTTTATTTCACATAGTTAACCCATACCCTTTCTATTAATTTCCCAAAAATTCCCACCAAGGCCACCAAATTTCTCTAATTGGCATACGATTTGCGTAATTAACTCATATCTCATATCTGAATGCCGGATCGTGGGGACGAAAGAAAAAATTCCGGGCAGGGAGAGCTTGATGGATATGCCGATTGTGGTCGTTGATGCCGACAAGAATCAGTGTAAGAATCTGTGTGCGCTACTAAAACAAGAGAACCATAACGTTGTTGAATTACACTCCTTGCTGAGCCTGAAAAAAATCGTCCAGGACACTCCGTGTCGGGTGGTAATTCTGGATCTGGATTCTGTACCCGTTGACAACCGTTTTATCAAAGAGTTCAAAAGACAAAACCCCGGATTCCCTATCATGGTGCTGTCCAGCCGTTCGTTCCACCCTGAATTAGAGCAGGTCATGAGTAAACATATCTGCGCCTGTCTTAGAAAACCACCAGATCCGGAGGAACTCCTGTATTGCATCAGGAGTTTTTGTGAAAACGAACATGACTCCTCGGGGCGCAAAAGGGGGGAGGGTACCTGACGGTTAAAGTGAAGGCAGGAATTACCCTGTAATTGGATCGTATATGCATTTTTTAAGATCCCGAAGGAGTTTTCATTAGAAAATGGAGGTAATATGAAGAACAACAAGAAAAAACGTAAGACAATGATGGCCGATTTTCTCAAAAACGTAAAGCTGTCGCGCCGGGCTTTTGTAAAGGCTTCTGTAGCAACCGGAGCGGCAGTCGCTTTTTCAAACGGCCTGAAACCGGAAATGAAGGTGCTTGCTGCAGCGACCGCTCCTTCAACGGAAGGGATGGGTAAGTGGATGCCGGCAACCTGCCAGGGATGTACATCTTGGTGTTCGTTACAGGTGTATATAATCGATGGGCGGGCTGTAAAAGTCAGGGGGAATCCCCACTCAAAGGTGAATATCGGTGCCGGCTGTCCTCGCTCACACCTGGGGTTGCAGCAACTCTATGATCCGGACAGGTTGAAGGTTCCCATGAAACGCACAAATCCCAAAAAAGGGCGACATGAGGATCCTAAATTTGTTCCCATTTCATGGGACGAGGCCTTGAACACCATTGCCGATAAAATCATGGAGCTGCGCAAAAATAACGAGACCCACAAATACATGCTCATGCGGGGAAGATACAGTTATATGAGGGATATTATATATGACCGCATGACCAAAATCATCGGTTCACCAAACAATATTTCACATAGTGCGCTATGCGCCGAAGCTGAAAAGTTTGGTCCCTTCTACACCGAAGGCTACTGGGGCTACCGGCAGTACGATGTAACGAATGCACGTTATATCCTGCTTTGGGGCGCCGATCCGCTATCGGCCAACCGTCAGGTTTCGTATTACTCAAAAGTATGGGGGGATGCGGTTGATCGGGCGACCATTGCGATCGTTGAACCTCGCCTTTCGGCAACCGCAACCAAGGCAGACGAATGGATGCCGATTAAACCGGGACATGACGGTGCGCTCACAGTCGCTATAGCGCATGTTCTGCTGACAAAGGGGCTCTGGTTCAAACCGTTCGTGGGGGATTTTGTTGACGGGCTAAACCGGTTCGTTCCGGGGCAGATGGTGGATGAAGAAACTTTTGAGGAAATTCATACATATGGTGTCGTAAAATGGTGGAACCATGAATTGAAGGACAAGACACCGGAATGGGCGGCCAAGATAACAGGGCTGGATGCGGCACAGATAAAGCGGGTTGCTACCGATTACGGCAAAGCGGCACCACATGCAATTTCATGGCTTGGCGGCGGACCCAGCATGCAGGTTCGGGGGGGCTTCACCGGTATGGCGGTACACGCCTTGAACGGAATCGTGGGTGCGGTGGATAACGAAGGCGGTACCCTCTTGGCCAACAAAGAATATACCAGTAAATTTCCTAAACCTGACGACTTCATGGACGACATTGCTAAAAAAGGAAAAAAGCAAAAAAAGATCGACCAGCGTGGTCGACTCCAGTTTCCATGTATCAAAAAGGGGAAACCCGGCAGTGCTGTCGTCACCAACAATTCCGCAGACGGTATCATCAAAGAAGACCCTTATGACATTAAAGTTGCAATCGCTTACATGAATAATTTCGCATTTTCCGCTCCTCAGCCGGAACGATGGGAGCAGGCATTATCCAAAATACCATTTTTGACGCATATTACCACCAATGCGTCCGAGTTGTCCTGGTTTGCCGATATTCTTCTGCCTGACAGTCACCACATGTTTGAAAAATGGGGATATGTCAAATCCCATGCCAACGGCTATCGTCATGTGACCTTGATGCAGCCGATCGTGAAGCAAACGTATGATTACAAAACGGATGAAACAGAAATTCCCTGGTTGATTGCTGAAAAACTGGCGAAACGAGGATTTGACAATCTGTTTAGACATTTCAAAGAATACAAGGATCCAGAAACCGGCAAAGCACCGAAGAACGAAAAAGAATTTGCCCTGTATTCGCTGAAATATGCGACACAGAATCTTTGGGATCCGGCCAAATACAAGGGAGGAGATAAATTTAAGGGCTGGGAAGATTTTGCAAAGACGGGTGTTTGGAATTCAAATCCATACCCCATTCGCAAACGATGGAGCAAAATGAAAACCAAGACCAAAAAATTTGAGTTCTACAGTGAGACCCTAAAGACCGCTCTTGGAAAACATGCTAAAAATCATGGCGTGACCATAGATGAAGTAATGAAGGCCACCAATTATCTGGCAAGAGGCGAGATGGCTTTCATCCCCCATTATGAAGAACCTTTTATATTAGGAGATGAAAAAAAATATCCCTTCGTGCACGTGGATCACAAGTCGCGGTTAAACCGGGAAGGGCGTTCGGCCAACTGCACCTGGTATTATGATTTTAAAGATATCGATCCCGGTGATGAGGCCAGGGATGATGTCGCCAAAATCAATCCGGTCGATGCGAAACCCTTGGGTATTAAATCTGGGGATCCAATCAAATTGGTTTCTCCCACCGGCAGTCTGTCCTGTACCGCTAAACTCTGGGAAGGTGTGCGCCCCGGAACGGTTGCCAAATGTTATGGTCAAGGGCATTGGGCCTACGGACGGCTGGCTTCCAAGGATTTTGGCAAAGTACCCCGAGGAGGGAACAACAATGACATTATCCCCGCGCAGTACGAAGCGTTAAGCGGAAGCTCGGCTTATTATGGCGTAACACGGGTGAGGGTTGAAAAAGTGTAAGGAGATAAAAAATGTCAAGATATGCGATGGTTATTGATCTGCAGCGCTGTACCGGCTGTAGCTCTTGCAGCATTTCCTGTAGAAATGAAAATAATGTATCGGAAGGTATTTACTGGTCCGGCAAAATAACCGAGACGTCCGGAACTTTTCCGAATGTTCGATTCCATTATACCCCAACGCTTTGCAATCACTGTGAAGATGCTCCCTGTGTAAGGGGCTGTCCGACGCGTGCTATGCACAAACTCGACAACGGCATTACCATGCATGATCCCAAAAAATGCATCGGCTGCAGATATTGTATGATCAATTGTCCGTATGGCGTGATCTATTTCAACTGGAGCAATCCGCACGAATTCTGGAGGGATAAACGGACATTGATAAAAGGAGGCACTTCATCTCCGGCGGAAGAAACTCGTAAGGTGGGTGGAAAGGGAATTCCATATTATAACCCGGAAAGGGAAGAAACGCTTAGCGGCATCCGTGACAAAGGGGTCGTGGAAAAATGCACTTTTTGTGATCATCGGATCAAAAAGGGGAAACTGCCGCGATGTGTTGATGCCTGTCCGGCAGATGCAAGAATATTTGGAGATCTTGATGATCCCAAAAGTCAGATAAACAAACTGATTGGAAAATTCAGGCCATTTCGACTGAAAGAATCTCTGGGAACCAAGCCCGGTGTATTTTACATCAGAGATTTTAGTTCGGCCGCTTATCCACGAACGAAAGGAGGCATATAAATGAAATTACGAATATGGATCGGACTGCTTGGTCTCGGCATCCTGTTAGGTTTGATGACCGTATACAGGGTGTACACCACCGGGTTTGTGGTTTATGCAAAAACAGATGTGCTGGTATGGACCCTGCCTTTGGGTGCATATATCTTTTTTTCTCTGACCAGTTCAGGACTGGCATTCGTTTCCTCGGTCCCTATCGTTTTCGGCGTTAAACGGTACGAGACGATCGAAAAGCGTACCATATTCCTGGAATTCGCGGTTCTCATGGCCTCCTTTGTGTGTCTAGTTCTCCACCTTGGATCACCGCTAAAAGTAATCTATCTCTTGCTTTCACCAAACCTGACCTCACCGTTGTGGTGGTTGGCCAACCTCTATACCATCTATCTGGTGATAATTGTGAGTGCGTTCTGGCGAATACATACGGCCCGCACCAGTAAAGTTCTCGGCGTTCTTGTCTTTCTGATCGCAATTGCCACTTCGACAACCCTTGGCTGGTTGATGGGAATGACCGACGCACGACCGACCTTAAACGCGTCATTTTTTACCATGTATTTTCCGCTCACAGCTTTTATAAGCGGTCTGGCCGCAATGCTTCTCTTCAGTTTGCTAACCGCCTATTTCTCAAATCGGGAAATAACGCAAGAAAAGAACGCCTTGTATAATGAACTTGCCAGAATGCTGGGCATTGCAGCAGGCCTTGTTTTGATCCTTTTTCTGTGGAGATCGATTATTGGCGGAATTTCTTCAACTGCCGAAGGATACCTTGCGTTCAAACATATTATCGGGTCTATACCTTACAATATCGAACTCTGGTCAGGTTTGTTCATTCCATCGACTTTGATGCTGATCCCATCGATACGTGTAACCGTCTGGGGGAAAGTTACCGCCGGTGCTTTACTACTCATTGGTATGTTTGCCGGGCGGCTCGAGTTCGTATTGAGTGGCGTGGTCAGGCCGTTAGGTCAGATGGCTGAAGGACGCCCGGAATTTGTCAGTTATATACCGACCATTTCGGAGATTCTGGTCGTTGTATTCGGCTTGTCGGTAATGTTGCTTATTTACACCCTTGGAGATCGGTTTTTGAAGCTGGAACAAGTGCCGGAATAAATACGAATTAAAGCAATTTGCAGCCTTGGTACTGTCCCTGTAGGGGCCTTTCCCGCTGGGGAAAGGAGGGGCAACCGTTAAATCCGACCGAAATAGAGTAAAGGAGAAAAATTGGTGGATGTTGAAAAACTGCTCACACAGGAATTAGCACGAAGAGATGCATATAAGGGGCTATCGGACTGTTACAGGCTGCCCGAAAAAGAACTGATAAACACTCTAGAAAGGCTGGAACGGGTTTTTGAAACACTTGGGTCTGAAGCGCGTTCCCATATTGCTCTTGTACGCAGTGCAATCAAGGGGCGTGAAGACGTCGATGATTTGAAAGTCGATTATGCCCGACTGTTTGTCGGACCGTACAACTTGCTGGCCCCGCCTTATGGATCGGTTTATTTGGAAGGGGAACGAAAGGTCATGGGCGATTCGACAATGGATATACAAAAAAGGTATGCCGAGGTTGGCCTGGCCACCTCCGAATTTTTCAAAGAAATTCCCGACCATATTCAGGCAGAACTCGAATTTATGTATTTTTTGATTTTCAAAGAGATCGAAGCCATTCAGGAAGGATCGTTTGAAAACGTCTCCGGTTTTTTACTTAAACAAAGGTCATTTCTTCAAGACCACCTTGCTATCTGGGTTAAAGGCCTGGCACAAAACATCGAGGTACATTGTCAAAAAAACTTTTACCGTGGTGTGGCCATGGCAACTCGCATCTTTATAAGTGAGGATTTTTCTGAAATCGCTGAACTGGAAATTTCAGAGCCAACAGCTGCTGTAAGTCTTGGGGGATCCATTTGAAGAAAAATTCGAAGACGGCCTATCGTTATTCTTATATGTGTGGAGAATTGGGTGATGAAGTTGAGCCTTCCCTAATTTGCTTACCAATATGTACTATGGGGGGAATTGGTGTACGGATTACGTACACAGATAACTATGTGTTATCACGGAATAATCAAAGTGCGCCACGCTATCATGTCCATAAGGCATACATATGCCTGAGCGCCCTTGACCTATCTCTAATACTAAGAGTAGACCGTCCAAACATTATTTTGGTTAACATATCCTTTATGTCCTATTGTCATTTTTAGACTTATTCCAGCCAGTTAAGTCATCAGTCCTCTGAACGATCAAGGAACCTCATTCAAACCCTATACCAAGCCCACGATCATGGCATAGCGCTTGCTCATGTCGGCGATTGGTATCTTATCCATAACGTTAACAAAGGATTTTGCTCTGTCGCTTTCATTTTGGTGAAGAAAGGAGGAGACCGTATGAAGAGGCTCGCTGCACTATCGTTCTTGGCCTTAGGGGTATTTTTGATACAGTTCACAATTCAACCAGCCTTGGCAGGAGAAGTTGATGTCTTGATTGAGAAGTTGGTTGAAAAAGGAATACTTTCCAAACCAGATGCCAAGCAAATCTTAGAAGAAATACAAAGGGAAAAGGTAAAACAAAAAGCCACCGTCAAGGAAATCGCCACAGAGGCCGCAAAGAAGACCGCAAAAGAGACAGCCAAAGAGACGGCCAAGAAAGAAACAGAAACCGTATGGTCCAAGGTCCCAAAATGGGTTAAGAAAATCAAATTCAAGGGTAATTTTCGTCTGCGATATCAGGGAGAAGAGCAAAAGGATGATGCCGGCACCACGACTCGCCGCCACAGGGGGCGGTACCGGTTCCGTTTTGGTGCTGTCGCCAAAGTGACCGAGCATTGGGAGGTCGGATTCGGTCTGAAAACCGGAGGTGGTAATCCCCGATCTGCCAACGTGACATTTACAAATGGTTTTGAATCACCGGGAATCGCGATGGATTATGCCTATGTACAATATACTCCCATCAAGCAGTTGAGCATAATTGGCGGCCAGATGAACAACCCCATCTGGGAACCCAAGAAGGATCTTACCTGGGACTCTGACATCAAGCCGCAGGGAGTTGCGGCCGTTTTTAAACATTGGTTTAACCCGAGTTTCAACGTGTTTACGAATTCGGCATTCTTAATTCTCAATGATACCAAAAGCGAGGCCGACATCCCCAATATGTTTGTGTTTCAGCCCGGCATAGGATTCAAGCCTTCCGACAACAGCTGGCTCAAACTTGCAGGGACTTGGTATCTGAATAGCAACGTTCAAGGAACCAACTTCCAGTACAGCTCTGACACAAACACCAGAGATGCCGCTGGCAATTTGGTCTATAACTACACCTCTCTTGACGCCGCCATAGAGGTAGGAATTGATCACCTTCCGGGTCCTATTCCGGTTGTGGTCGTT
Organism: uncultured Desulfobacteraceae bacterium; assembly: GCA_964588535.1. Taxonomy (GTDB): domain Bacteria; phylum Desulfobacterota; class DSM-4660; order Desulfatiglandales; family Desulfatiglandaceae; genus NaphS2. The sequence goes on along the minus strand of CAZPQA010000055.1, from coordinate 4,011 downwards.
TTTGGGGAAGTCATTAAATCGGATGCAGATAACAATAATGTGGCATGGCTGGCAGGTCTCCGGTTTGGTCATTATATTAAAAAGCTCGGTGATTGGCAGTTGAGATACAACTATCGGAGCCTCCAACGGGATTCATGGCTCGACAACCTGCCGGACAGTGATTTCTATCATGGGGGGACCAACGCCAAGGGCCATAATGCCAGGCTAAACTTCGGCCTGGCAAAGAATGTCCTCTTTGGTCTGGAGTACTATTACGCTGAGATGATAGATTACGCACCAGGGGCGACTTCAGAACCGGAGCAGCTCTTGCAAGTGGATCTCTATCTTAAATTCTAACACCCCGGAAGGGTGGGGTCGACCGGACTTGCTTTCTCTCCTCCTAAAGTCCGGTCCGCCCCACGGTCAAATCACTTATCGAGGGGGAGGGCCATAAACGAATTATCAGCCAATTGTTTTCCTAATTAGGAGACTGAGGAGGGAGGTTCGTGGGCCCCCTTTTTTGGGAATTTTGTTATGTTAAATTTAACATATACGCCAGATTTACCCTGGCAAAAGCAAAAAGGGGACTGCCAGGTCTCTGTCGGAGGAAAGACCTATGGAGCCTTTTGAAGAATTGTTAGCCTCCTCGGCTACCAATCACGGCCATCTCTGCCCGGGCCAGGTGGTTGGTGTGCGAATGGCCATACTGGGATGCCGGCTCATCGGTTTGGACGATCCCGGTCGTCACGATCAGATCAAAAAACTTATCGTCTATGTGGAGATGGACCGATGCACCGCAGACGCTGTTGCCCATGTTACCCACGTCAAGTTGGGACGTCGATCACTCAAATTTGTAGACTACGGGATTATGGCCGCCACATTTCTCAACCTGGAAACTGGTAAATCGTTCCGGATAATTTCTACTGAGGAGGCACGCGATCTTGCCCCCTTTTATGCACCGGAGGTTTCAGGCAAGTCCCGGCAGCAGCTGGAGGCATATAAACGAATGCCTGACAGCGTCCTATTTCGGGTTCAGAAGGTCCAGGTTCCCCTTAATGAATTTGATCTTCCCGGACCTACGCGCAGCAAGATCCCCTGCGCTCGATGCGGGCAGATTGTCCGGGATCATCGTGAGATTGCCGTAAATGGAGCCACATTTTGCCAACCCTGTGCCAACGGGGCCTATTTCAAAGATGCCCGCGAAATTGCCTGGCCAGATCTGAACTGGTTTCCCAATCAAGGCGATCAGCCTTCAGCTTTAAACGTAAAGCTCACCGACCCCCTATAATCATCTATTATCAAGGAAAGGATACAGACCCATGTTGAAGACAATACCTTTGGAAGAAGCGGTCGGGAATGCCCTCTCACACGATATAACCGAAATCCGTCCCGGTGAGTTCAAAGGTCCGGCCTTCCGCAAGGGCCACACCATATGTGAGGAGGAAATTTGCCATCTCCAGCGACTTGGGAAAAACCATCTATATGTCATCGATCTGGAAAAAGATGAGATCCACGAAAACGAGGCAGCGGCGATCCTGGCCAAGGCCATTGCCGGAAAAGGTATCGTCTGGGAAGATGACCCGCGGGAGGGGAAAATCAGTCTATATGCAGAAAGTGACGGTCTGCTTGTTGTGAACACTCTGGCCCTTGCTGCCTTTAACATGGTGGATGAAGTCATGTGCGCGACTCTTCACAACCACACCCAGGTAAAGAAGGGTGAATTGGTAGGAGCCACGCGTGCCATCCCACTGGTCATGAATCGGGCACCCATAGAACGAGCATCGGCCATCGCCCGGCAGAACGGGTGGGTGTTATCGATTCGGCCTATTCGGCAGGCCAGGGTCGGCCTGGTGATCACCGGAAACGAGGTTTATAACGGTCTCATCGAGGATCGCTTCGCTCCCATCCTCACCGAGAAACTTAGAGCGCTGGGCTCGGAAGTAGCAGCTTTGGATTTTGCCCCGGATGATGCTGAGGCAATCAACCGGGTGATTCGCTCACAGCTGGACCGGGGTTGCGATTTGCTTCTCCTAAGTGGCGGGATGAGTGTTGACCCGGATGATGTGACCCGTCACGGGATCAGGCTGGCCGGGGCGGAGGAAGTTCATTATGGGGCAGCCGCCCTTCCCGGCGCCATGTTCCTTGTGGCGTACCTCGGTGAGTTTCCACTATTAGGTATCCCTGCCTGCGGGCTTTATCACAGGGTAACAGCACTGGATTTGATCCTCCCGAGGGTTCTTACTGGAGAGAAGATCGGCAAGAAAGAACTCGCAATATTGGGCCATGGAGGTCTCTGTCGCGACTGTCCTGAATGTACCTATCCCCGTTGCGCCTTTGGTAAAGGGATTTGACTGCCCAGCCAGTAGTCATTTTGACCTCCTTGAAATCGGGGAAAGCCGACGATCGTTATTCCCAGGGGACTAAAAAGAATTTTCAGCAAAAATAGCATATTCGTATCCCTGTTCGCAAAGAAACAACTGGCGTTTCAAGGCGAAGTCCTGCTCCACGGAATCCCTTGTGACCAGAGAATAGAAATAGGCTTGATTTTCTCCGGGTTTGGGCCGCAGAATCCTGCCCAGGCGCTGGGCTTCTTCCTGCCGGGAACCGAATGTGCCGGAGATCTGAATGGCCACGGCGGCATCGGGCAGGTCCACTGCGAAATTGGCCACCTTGGAAACCGCCAGGGTGCTGATTTTGCCGTCCTTGAAATCTTCGTAGAGGCTGTCCCGTTTCTTTTGGGATGTGGATCCGGTGATCAACGGGATATCCAGGCCTTTGGCGGCCTCCTTCAACTGATCGATATACATGCCGATCAACAGGATTTGTTTTCCCTTGTGCCGGGACATGATTTCCCTGATGAGGACCTGTTTGGCGGGATTTTCCGAAGAAATTCTAAATTTTCTTCGTTTGTTTGCCACGGCATAGGTCATGCGCAGGTCTTCGGGAAGGGGAATGCGGATTTCGCAACACCGGGCCGTGGCGATCCAGCCCTGCTGCTCCATTTCCTTCCAGGGCACATCCACCTTTTTGGGGCCGATCAAAGCAAACACATCCTCTTCCTTGCCGTCTTCCCGAACCAGGGTCGCGGTCAGACCCAGGCGCCGCCTGGCCTGCAGACCGGCCGTCACCTGAAAAACAGGGGCGGGAAGCATATGGACCTCGTCGTAGATAATCAGCCCCCAGTTACGGTCGTCAAAAAGGGTCAGGTGAGGAAAGTCTCCCTCTTTGTTCGGCCTATAGGTCATGATCTGGTATGTGGCGATGGTGACCTGGCGAATTTCCTTGGTGTTCCCACTGTATTCGCCAATGTCCTCCTCGCTGAGGGTGGTCTTGTCCATCAGTTCCTGCTTCCATTGCCGAATGGCGGTCACATTGGTGGTGAGGATCAGGGTGGATGTTTGAAGTTGCGCCATACAGCTAATCCCTACAATGGTTTTTCCGGCACCGCAGGGGAGCACAATGACACCGGCCCCACCCTGATCGGCGCCTTTGGCGTAGAAGACGTCGGCCGCCTGTTGCTGGTAGGGGCGAAAAGAGAAGCGGTTGCCCGAAGAAGTTGTGGCGCGAACGGAGAAATCAACCCGCTCGCCCTTTACATACCCCGCAAGGTCTTCGGCCGGAAATCCGGCTTTGATGAGTGCCTGCTTGATTCTGCCGCGATTAGCCACTCTGATCTGGAATTCGGTTGGGGAAATGCGATTGACCAGAAGATCCCCTATGGCGGGGGTGTGGACGATCTCTTCTGCAAGGGGTTCGCTGTCGGCGGAAAGCGCGAGCCCTTTCCCATGGCGCCGAAGCTTAAGGCGGCCGAACCTGGAGGCAAAATCATCAATTTCAACGAGTACGTGTTCCGGAACCGGGTATTTCGTAAATTCATGAAGGGCATCAATCATACTTGTGGCGGGGATGCCGGCGGCACGGGCATTCCAGATGGAAAGCGGGGTGATGCGGTAGGTGTGAATGTGTTCGGGGGATTTGACCAGTTCGGCGAATCGGATCAGTTCATTGCGGGCCGCTTCATACCGGGGGCTG
>CAZPQA010000054.1:0-21949 GCA_964588535.1 uncultured Desulfobacteraceae bacterium | reverse complement strand
GCCGATCTGGTCGGCAAACGCAATGCCCCCCCATATGACGGGGATGGTAAGCAACACAAGTATGATCAGCCGTTTTTTGTCCCCAAAGATGGTATTGGATACATTAATCTCCCACCTTGCATGGGCTTTCGCGCCCATCATCATAAATTTGCCCCACTCTCTGAAAAAATTCATTCCAAACTAGCTCCTTTCCTTGATTAGCGTTAATCATTAAAAACATTGAGAGACCTGGAAACGCCCCTTACTCATTTCATTATGACCTTATTAGACAATACAACTAAGAGATCAATCCAGTTTCAGTTATGAGAATTGCTTAGACGTTCTGCAATTCTTTTTTCCTGAATCGATTTCTTTTTGTAGGCGTCTTGAATCTTGTACACAAGATCGTCAATTGCCATTGGCTTCATGAGATAGTCAAACGCACCGATTTCCATGCCCTGGATGGCCACTTCCATATTGGCATGCCCCGTAAGCATAATGACCTCGGTCAAAGGATATTGTTGTTTGATTTTTCTCAGAGTCTGGATGCCGTCGATGCTCGGCATTTTGACGTCAAGGACAACCACGTCCGTGGGGTGTTGGCTTAAGAATTTAAGCGCATCTTCACCGCTATTAACTGTGGCTGCAGTCAGCTTGCGCTTTTTCATCCGTTTTGCCAATGTATCAATAAACTCCACTTCATCATCTACCAGCAAAACCCTGACCTTTTCCAGTTGTGTCACCCCCTTGATGAATAGCCTCGTGAATTTTCTCTTATCAGGTCTTCCGGTTCACAGGGTTTTGTCAGATAATCTTGTTGCCGACCCCAAGGTGGGCCCTATCAGGGTCCACCCCTTCCGCTATTCCTCATATTGAGCAGCCTGGTGGATTTTTTTCACAAGGTCTTCCAGGTCGCACGGTTTGGTCAGATAATCGAACGCCCCATATTCCAGGCCCTCTTTCGCGGCAGTCTCGGACCCATGGCCCGTAAGCATGATCACCGCCATTTCGGGATAGGCCTTTTTGAAAATCTTAAGGACCTCTATCCCGTCCATGTCTTCCATTTTCAAATCAAGGATCGCCACATCGAAGTCCTGTTTCCGGATTGCCTGGACGGCATCGGTTCCTGTAAAAACAGCTTTGACCGCCATTCCTCTTTTTCTCAATCGCTTGGCAATTACCTCTGCAAAACCCACTTCATCATCAACGAGAAGAAGCCTGATATCATCTGAATTAACGCCTTCCATATCCGGCATGATCCTGCCTCTGTCTACGCACGGCGGGTGGTAATCTCTTTCACCCTCGCCTCGATTATCTTTTCTTCATGTTTTCTTTTTTTGGCCACGGCCTCTTTCAGCTTATCCATGAGCACATCCATATCGCACGGCTTCATGAGATAATCAAAAGCGCCAAGCTTCATCCCTTCTATGCCGGTTTCAACCGTGGCATGACCGGTAAGCATGATCACTTCCACCAGGGGGAACCTTTTCCGGATCTCACCAAGCGTCTCGATGCCATCCATGCCGGGCATCTTCACATCAAGGATAACCACTTCCACGCTCCGGTCTTTTTCAAGTACATCCAGGGCTTCAGGTCCGCTGAAAGAAGTCACGATACTGATATCTCTCTTTTTCAACCGCCTGGACATGGCTTCCACGAAAGGAACCTCGTCATCCACAAGAAGCACGTTTGCCAAAGGCATGAGTTCTCTCCTTTATATAATATAAATCTTAAATATTAACGTCAAAACCCCGCGGTTTCATCCAGAATACCAGATTTCAGGTATTTTCCTTTTTCGATTTCAGCAGGGGTATCCTCACTGTAAAGGTGGTGCCCCCGTCAATAACGCTTCGCGCTTCAATACTACCTCCCATTTTCTTAATAATCCCATAGCAGATAGAGAGTCCCAATCCGGTACCTTTTCCCACAGGTTTTGTGGTAAAGAACGGATCAAAAATCCTTGCAAGATTCGCCGCAGGAATACCCGGACCGTCGTCGGCTACCTCGATGAGGAGATGGTCATCCCCCACAATGATACTGTTTTTCTCCATCCGAGTCGATATGTGCAGGTTTCCGCTGATCTTTTCCATGGCGTCAAGGGCGTTATTGATCAGGTTGAGTAAGACCTGCTGAAGTTCGCTCTGGGAAACCCTCACGGTTGGGAGATTTTCCTGAAGATTTGAATGGATCTCCACATTGCTGTATTTTGCCCTCTGTGCTGAGAGCGCGATCAACTCCTCGATCAGATCATTGATTTGGACATCCTGAATTCGGGAATCGGTTTTTCTTGCAAAACTGAGCAGTTTATGGGTGATTTCTTTGCAGCGTTTCCCCTGGGTCCGGATCTGCTGTAAGGCCCGCTGGAATTCACCCAGGTTTTCTCCATCTTCGAATTCCTCTTCTTCCAAGAGGTCTTCTATCCAGCCCGCCTCTTCAACCATAATGGCCACGGGGTTGTTGATTTCATGGGCAATACCGGCCGCCAATTCGCCGACCGAAGCCAATTTACCCGTCTCGACCACCTGTTCGGTAATCATCTCCTTTTCCTTGTCAGATTTCGCAATGCGATTGACCATTCTTCTTGACAGAAAATAGCCTGTGGCCACAATACCTAAAACACCCAGCAGCATAAAGGCAATGGCGATTCTGACAGTCCTGTAAAGCTCTCTAAAGGCATCTGAAGCCCTTTGACGGAAGACCAGGAGCCAATTTCCGTCCTTGAGACAGGCTGTCACGTAAAGCTCGTCTTCCCCGAATTCATCGACCCTCTCTATAATTTGTATATTTCGTTTAATTTTTTCCCCACTCTCCACAAAATCCGCACAAGGGCCTCCAAGTGGGATCTCCTTGATGAGCGTTTTCGTCTGTAACTCCCCCTCACTGTTCAGGATGTAGGCAAATCCTGTCTCTCCGATGCGGATATTCTCTACAAGGCTGTTAAATGCCATAAAGTCGATGGTTGCCCTCAATATCCATGATTCCCCATTATGGTTCTCTCTAACCGCCACAATAAAATGCGGGAGTCCGCGGAGGCCTAAGAAAACATCACTAATAAAGTTTTCGCTGTTGATGGTTTCTTGAAACCAGTCCGCTGTGGAATAGAGGGCCTTTCCCAGTTTGAAAGGGCCTGCATAGGCCACCTGGATGCCCCGGGCATTCACCACGCCTAAATCCACAAACACAGGACCGAATATCTGCTGCAGCGATTCCAGCCTATCCCTCAAAAAGTCCTCGTTGCTCAGTTCTTCAAAGTTGAACGTCGTTGCAACTAAGCGGATGTCTCCCAATTTCTCTTTCAGGAAATTGTCAATATTTTGTTTATGTTTGAGGACTAATTCCTCCAGGTGGGCGTAGACTTTTTCGTGGTAGGAACTGTCGAACTGGTAAAAGATGATACTGCTGACCACAAGCATAGGCAGGATCGCAGCAATGATAATGGTCAGGAGCATGTTCCGGGTCAGAAGGTGATAGTAGCTGTCTGTTTTCTGTTCGTTCTGTTTTATCAAAACGGAAAGCCTTATTGAGTAAGAACATCATTGATCGGAGATGTATTGTATTCGGGGACGCATTGTATATGGAAAGAATGACAAATAAAAGGGAATTATAAAAAAATGGCTTTTCAATGACTTTTTTCGGAACGAATCACGGCTCAAATTCGAGGCTGGGATCCGAGGCTTTTAACGTGCAACCCTACCAGATAGTGGCCTCTGTAGCGACCATCAGCAACAAGGGTGATATGCCTGATTTCCGTTTCTATCTGTTCAGCCGAATCGTCAGGTTTCTCCGGATTGTATTTCATGTCCAAAACCTGCCCGATCTTCAGGTATTTCAATGCATTTGACCCTTCGTTGACAAGAATCCCCATCCCAGAGGGGGATATATCCCGAACCCGAAATTGAAAGATAGGTTCTTTTTTGCTCAAGGAAAACTCCACGCTGCGATATTGATCCAGAATCGTCCTTGGTTCAGATCGATCTTCTGCCGTCTTTTTTTCAGATTTTTTCATGATGAGAGTCCGTTTATTCCATTCTTTTGAATGTAGTGGAACCGCCACGCATAAAGTGAGAGACGTCAGGCCGAGTGTGAAAGGCTTGCATCCAACGGGATTATATTATATTGTTTCGAACTTTTAAAGGATTCATTTCCAAAGAGGTCCAATGTGCGGATAACCCTTAAACAGAACATCCTTTTCATGGTGGCCATCATTACTTTTTCCTCTATTCTGGGATGCATACTGTTGATTCAGAACGCACGGCTGATCGGAAAAAACCTGCGGGTTGAAACGGAACAACACATTTGCGCCATGCTGGGACAAAACGCCGAACGGATTGGAAGTGCCATGCTGGTCATGGAAAAGAATGCGGCTGATTTGGCAACGGCAGGCGAGGCATTTTTTGCCATTGCGCACCAAACAGGTCAGGATATCACCCAAGAGATCGAAGATTACCTGGTGAACAATTTTAAGAAATTTCCAGAGGCCATTGGCGGCGGTCTCTGGTATGAGCCGAATGTTCTCTTTCGTGACAGAGAACGTTTTGGCCCTTACGCCTTTAGGAAAAACAATCAGGTATTGTTTACCTGGGATCTCAACACGCCGGAGTACGACTACCACAATCAGGACTGGTACCGCCTGGCGATTCCGGAAGAATGGGATCGAAATCAGCAAAGGCCGCTTAATATTTACTGGACGGATCCCTATTTTGATCAGGCCGCCACCACGGCACTCATGATTACCGTTGATGCATTAATGGTTGATTCCAAAGACCGCATTATCGGTGTTTCTACCGTAGACTTCAGCCTGGAAAAACTCCAGTCGATGGTTTCCAAAATGATGGCTACCCCCAAATCGCTCCCCTTTGCGGCGGATATCTCCAGCCGCCTGCTGATTTCATTTCCGGGGAATCCCATGAAGGTTCTCCAGACACTTAAAACCCTGGAATGGGGTGATGCCGTTTCTAATGCAGAACAAATAAAACCCGGGGAAATCCTGGTGAAAACATTGAAGTTGAAAGGTGAAGACTATTCACTGTTCTACACCCTTACAAAGGCTGGAATGGTTCTGGGTATTCTGGCCCCGCAAAAAGAACTCTATGCCAGGATCAACGAACTCAACCATGCCAACATGGTTACGTCTATCGCGGTGATTGCTTTTCAGATTTTGCTGTTCATGGTCATTGCCTTTTTTACGGTAAGACGTATCTGCAATCCCATCAGCAATTTGACCCATGTTGCAGGGGAAATTGCAGAGGGAAAGCTGATTGATGCCAAAAAGTCGCTGAACAAACTTCATGGCAGATTTACGTCCAGCAGGGATGAAACCGGTCTTCTCTTTTCTGCGTTTGAAAGCATGGCCGAAAAACTCAATGCATTAATTGGCCAGATTCAGCAGTCCGGCACCCAGGTGACATCTTCTTCCACTGAGATCGCCGCATCTTCCAGAGGACTGGAAGCGACCATGAACCAGCAGGCAGCGTCTACAGCCCAGGTTAGTGCATCGTCAAAAATGATTTCCCAAACAGCGGAAACCCTTTCCGGCACCGTGGATGAGGTGTCGTCGGCCACGACCGAGACCGCAGCGCTGGCTGAAGCCGGCCAGGCGGGTCTGGGGGGCATGGAAGCATCCATGCAGGAGGTTTTGAAAGGGACGGCATCGGTTTCGACCAAGCTGGGAGCCATGAAAAAAAATGCCAATGTTATCAGTTCCATTGTGGTTACCATCACCAAAGTGGCGGATCAAACCAACCTGTTGAGCTTGAATGCCGCCATTGAAGCGGAAAAAGCGGGGGAATATGGGCTTGGGTTTTCGGTGGTGGCCAATGAAATCAGGCGATTGGCGGACCAGACTGCGGTGGCGGCACTGGATATCGAAGACATGGTGGGTGAAATGGAAAAATCCGTATCCACAGGGGCTTCCGAAATGGAAGCGTTCAGCGGGGTTGTTCAATCCACGGCTCACAAAATGAAAGAAATCGGTAGCCAATTGGGCGGTATCATGGAAAAGGTGCGAACACTTCCGCCAGGGTTTGAAACCGTGAGCAAGGGAATGGCGGATCAGTCCAGAAGCGCGGGCCAGATCAGCGAGACCATGGAACATTTGAATTCAGCAACCCAGAATACGTTGGAATCCCTCAGGGAATTCAAATCGGCGGCGGAAGATCTTAACGAAGCGGCCCTCGGGCTGCAGGAACAGGTTTCCCGTTTCGAGGTGGTTTAGTTGAGCGAGCCCTAAAGCGGGTCGAAAAGACGATGAAGGATGGGTCAACAATGAAATTAATGTTGAAACACAAAGTGATCGGGCTTCCGGTGGTTGCGGCGGTGCTGCCGGTTCTGGTGATACTGATACTGACGTTCGTTGAGAAAAAAAGCGTCACTGAAAAGATTGAAGGACAACTGGATTTCCTCACCCGCGAAAACATCGAACATATCGCGCTTGCTGTACATAACACCTGTGAGGCCACCAGTAAAATGGTTCAAAAAGATTTGGACCGTCGCCTGCAGGATGCGAACGGTTTTCTGGAAGCCATGGGCGGGCTTTCCCTGTCGGGGGAAATCGTCTCCATAAACGCTGTCAACCCGTCAAACCAGCAGGAAAAGACCGTTTCCATTCCCGAGATGCTGATTGAAGGATTGTCCGAGCCTGAAACCTATATTGATGTGATCCGGGAAAAATTCGGTGGAAACTATGGCATCTTCCAGAGGGTCAATGAGGCGGGCGATATGGTGCTGGTTGCCACAACCATTTCTTCTAAAAAAGGCGAGAAGCTAAAGAATCTCTACCTTCCATCAGTTCAAAACAGCGTTACCAACCCGGTCATTCAGCATATCCTTAAGAAACAGGTGTTCCATGGCATTGCCGATCTTGTGGATGGATGGCATTTTACCGCCTGCAAGGGAATCACCGATAAAGAAGGTCGTATTATTGGGATGCTTTTCACCGAGGCTCCCTTCCAGACACCTGCATCATTGCGCCAGGCCATTATGGACATGAAAGTGGGCAAGAGTGGGTATGTTTATGTCCTGGGTGGCAAGCATGCGTTTCATCGCGGGCATTACATCATTTCAAAAGGAGGGCAGCGGGATGGTGAAGATCTATGGGATTCCAAGTCCTCGAACGGTCGCTATTACGTCCGATCTATCGTTGAAAAAGCCATTAAATTGAAAAAAAATGAAGTGGCTCATGATCGATATGCCTGGAAAAATGTGGGAGATGAAGCGCCCCGATGGAAAGTGGCGGCATTGGCCTATTTTGAACCCTGGGACTGGGTGATCGGGGCCGGAACTTACGAAGATGATTATCACGACGTGAAAAAAAACGTGGAAAGCGCCATGACGCAGATGCTTTGGGTCATGCTCATCAGCGGTATTCTGGTGTTGATTCCCATTGTGGGTCTGGCGCTTTTTTTCGGCAACAAAATTACCAAACGGATCACACTCATCACCAATATTTCGGGGGAGATCGCCAAAGGGAACCTTTCCGCGGCAGTGGACGCTGTGAAATCCATGGTGAAAGGAGACAAGACCGATCAAATCGATTCTCCGGGAGATGAAACCGGCAAGTTACTGATATCCACCCAGCGGATGACCGAAAGCCTCAACGCGCTGGTCGGGCAGGTTCAGCGATCCGGCATTCAATTAACCGCTTCTTCAACGGAACTGGCAGCCACTGCCAAACAGCAGCAGGCGGCCATGGACCAACAGGGTGAAGCCACCAGTCGCGTGAGTCGGGCGGCGGAGGAAATCTCAAGTGTGGCGAACCAACTGGAAGCGACCATGCAGCAGGTGGCCGAAAGATCACAGGAAACCGCCGGCTTTGCCAGTAAAGGTCAGACTGATCTGGCCCGCATGGAAGATGCCATGCATCATATGGAAGCCGCATCCAGATCCATATCGGGCCGGCTTGAGGCCATCAATGAAAAGGCGGAAAATATCACCAATGTGGTGATTACCATCACCAAGGTGGCGGATCAGACCAACCTTCTGTCGCTCAATGCCGCCATTGAGGCGGAAAAAGCAGGGGAATATGGCAGGGGGTTCAACGTTGTGGCACGGGAAATTCGAAGACTGGCGGATCAGACAGCTGTGGCGACCCTTGATATAGAACAGATGGTGGAAGGTATGCAGTCCGCTGTTTCCGCGGGCGTGATGGAGATGGATAAGTTTATTTCCGAGGTGAAACAGAGCGTGGAAGATGTGGGGAAAATCAGTGGGCAGCTGGCGCGCATTATCGAACAGGTCCAGGCGCTCTCCCCCAGTTTTGACGATGTTAACGTGGCCATGGGTCACCAGTCTGAAAATGCGAACAAAGCCAATCAAGCCGTTGCCAGACTCAGCGATGAAATTCGTTCCACCGCAGAATCTCTGCAAGAGACCTTTTCAGCCATCGAGCAGCTGAATGAGGCGGCGAGGGGTCTGCAGCAGGAAGTGTCACACTTCAGGGTAAGCGATGGGCCGGATGAGCAGGGATAGCTGTGTGAACAGGAGGGACTGTCAATGAAAATTCCGGAAAAGGCTTTCGGTATATTTTTGTTAACAATGATGATGGGCGCATTGTTATGTCCCGATTCCCACGCTGAACCCAAAGAATTGACCTTTGCCGTGGGTCTGGCCCTTGCGCCTTACAATATTCCGGAGAAAAATTGCGGTATTGAAATGGATATCGTTCGGGAAGCGCTGGAAATGAAAGGGTATCGGGTCAAGACCAAATATGTGCCTTTTGCCCGCAGAATTCGGGAAATTGCTGAAGGAGAAGTGGACGGGGTGTTAACCGTCAATGAAAATTCAGATCTCGATGTCTTTTTGTCCGATCCGCACATAGCCTGCGACAATGTGGCCGTGAGCTTGAAGAAAAATAATTTCAAGATAGAGAAAATAGGGGACCTCAAGGATAAGAGCATCCTGACCTTTCAGAATGCCAGAAAGTATCTGGGCAAGGAATTCGTGGCGGCGGCGGATGCGTCTCCCGATTATCGTGAAATCAGCAAACAGGAACTCCAGATCAATCTGCTGTACGGTGATCGTGTGGATGTAATCGTTCTGGATAAGTACATTTTTTACCACCATCGAAAGCAAAATGAAATGGTTGATACAACGCAACTCATCGATATGTGGTATGTTTTTCCAAAAGTCCTTTTTCGCGTGGGATTTGTTGACAAAAAGGTCCGGGACGATTTTAATGACGGCCTGAAGCAATTGTACAGCAGTGGGCGTTATGACGAAATTATCAACAAATACATTTCAAAATAATCAAATGAGGCAGCCATGAAAAACTGGAGCATCGTCACAAAAATCGTGGCATCAACATCCGGTATCGTGTGTCTTCTGGTGTTGCTGGGCGGGTATATTCTAATCCGCTTTGAGATTAGAATGGTGGATAACTTTACGGATGAAATCCTGAGAGGTTACCATGAACTCATCAACGACCGGGAGATGGAGGAAAAGCGTATCCTGAAGCGTGGCATCGATTTCAGCACCCAGATTTTAAATGGCATCGGTGCCGCCTATCTGTACAATCTGGACCAGGAAGGGCTTAAACAATCCCTCAAGCCCTTCATGAACTATGAGCAGATTGTGGCCATCAAGGCCTTGGATGAGCGGGGAAAACCTTTTGCCGCCGCATGGCGAAATCCCGATGTGGAAATCGGAAACGCGCTTCCGAAAGATCTGGCGCTCAATAAAAACTTGTCTTCACAGGCGGAATGTTTTCGGGGTCAAAAGAAAATCGGTGTTTTTCAGATTTATTATTCGGACAAACTCCTGAAACAAAAAATTAAAGCCCTCAAAAAAGAGGTTTCCCAGGATGCGGACATGTTTGAGGCCAATTCGCGGTCCCAACTGGAAAATGCCATTTTGAGCCAGAGCATCGGTGTTTTTCTCATCCTGGTCGTACTGGTGGTTTCCCTGATTTTATCCTTGCGTGCACTGGTTTTAAAGCCCCTGCAAAACGTTTCAAAGATTGCGCACCAGTTATCCAAATTTGATCTCACTGTGAGCATCGATACGCGCAGGAAAGATGAAGTCGGCGCCCTGCCCAAAGCCATAGATGAAATGGCGTCTTCGTTTCGAAATGTTCTGGGACAGGTTCAGCGCTCCGGCATACAAGTTACCTCATCGTCCACGGAACTGGCCGCCACCGCCAGGGAGCAGGAGGCGACCATGAGCAATCAACTGACATCCACCAACAAAGTGGTGGCGTCTGTTGAGAAAATATCCGAGTTGTCCAACGAGCTGGTGAAAACCATGGACCAGGTGGCCGCCATGAGCCAGGAAACCGCTGGTTTTGCCACAAAAGGGCAGTCGGATCTGGGTCGAATGGAAGCGGCCATGCTGACAATGGAATCCGCCTCCAAATCCATTTCGGGGCGCCTCGAAACCATCAACGAAAAGGCTGAAAACATCACCACTGTTGTGGTTACTATCACCAAGGTGGCCGACCAGACCAACCTGCTCTCCCTCAACGCGGCCATTGAAGCGGAGAAGGCCGGTGAATATGGCCGGGGGTTCAATGTGGTGGCACGGGAAATTCGAAGACTTGCGGACCAGACGGCTGTTGCCACATTGGATATTGAACAGATGGTTCAGGAAATGCAATCAGCGGTTTCCGCCGGCGTCATGGAGATGGATAAATTTATTGGAGAGGTCAAGCGAAGTGCGGAAGATGTGGGCCGGATCAGTACACAACTGGCCAGGATCATCGAGCAGGTCCAGGCACTCTCCCCCAGTTTTGAGAATGTGAATGTGTCCATGGCACAGCAGTCCAAAAACGCCACGGAAATCAATACGGCCATCGTTAATTTAAGCGAGGAAATGCAGCAGACCATGGAATCACTGCATGAATCCTACACCGCCATTGAACAACTCAATGAGGCGGCAAGGGGGCTGCAGGATGAGGTGAGCCGCTTTAAGGTGAGTTAAAGATAATAGAGGGAAGGTATGCTTGTATTGCTGTTCTATTTGGGCGACATCATGTACACCATGAAATGCGATCGGGTTCGCGAGGTGGCCCCCATCGTAAAACTGAAGGCGGTGCCTCACGCGCCGGATTACGTTGCCGGTCTGTTCAATTATCGCGGGGTCATTGTTCCGGTGATCGATCTCCGCAGGCTTATTCAGGGAGAGCCCTGTGAGATGCGGATGAGTACGCGTGTTATTCTGGTGGACTATGTCAAAGAGGACAATACGCCCTATATCCTGGGGCTTATGGCCGAGCGGGTGACGGAAACGGCGAGAAGAGAAGAAAGTGCTTTTGTGGCCCCCGGGCTGCATATGAAGGATGCACCCTATCTGGGCAGCCTCTTGATGGAAGAAAAAGAGATGATTCAATATGTGGATCTGGATCTTCTTCCTGAGAGTTTCCATTTTTTGCCGGCGCTTGAAAACGTTTATGATGAAAATGAACATCATTGAATCGTTACTTGAGGAAAAGATCGGGCTGGACACGGCCGCCATCGGTAGAAAGGTCATCGAGAAAGCCATCCGGCGGCGAATGGATCAATGTGGTTTAACCAGCATGGAGGTGTATGCGAAGACCCTCGCTGATTCAAATGATGAGTGGAAGAATCTGATTGAAATGGTGGTGGTGCCGGAAACCTGGTTTTTCAGGAACCGGAAAGTATTTAATTATCTGGTCCGTTTTGTAAAGGATTCCTGGCTGCCCGAAAATCCAGAACGTATGCTTAAAGTTCTGAGCATTCCCTGTTCCACGGGCGAGGAACCGTACTCAGTTGTTATGGCGTTCATGGATGCGGGTATCAAAAAGGACCGCTTTCAAATTTCCGGTATGGATATCAGTGAGGAAGCACTTAAAAAAGCAAAACTCGGGGTTTATGGGAAGGGGTCCTTTCGAGGAAAAGATCTGACGTTCAGAGATCGCCATTTCCAGCCAAAAAGCGACGGGTATCAACTGTTAGGCCATGTGAGCGAAAAGGTGCAGTTCAAGGCCGGGAACGTCATGGAAAACCGCTTTGCAACCGGTGCCCCATATGACGTGATTTTTTGTAGAAATTTAATGATTTACATGAGCCCCGAGGCAAGGAATCAAACCCTTGAAACCATGAGTCGGCTGCTGGCTGAAACCGGCATCTTTTTTTGTGGCCACGCAGAGCGGCAGACGGCCATCGACTGGGGTTTTGAGGCCGTTAACGAAGCCGGCGTTTTCGCTTGCCGGAAGCGGTGCCGGGAATCCAGGCGAAAGGACCGATCGGTTGATGCCACAAGGGCACAGCTTAAACGTCAGGTTCGTGAAAAGAAAATAAAACCCATCCGGAAACCTTTGACACCGGTGGATGTTCCACCCGGAAAATCGACGGAACAACAACATCGGTCCAAGCCAGACATGAGCACGCCGAAGCCGGATACGGCGGTCAATTTGTTTCTGGAGGCGCGCGAAATGGCGGATCAGGGGCAGCTTCCAGAAGCCCTTGAACTTTGCGAGGTCTTTCTGGGTGACAATCCTGTGCACGTGGAAGCCCATTTTCTCATGGGGCTGATTCATGAAGCCCTGGACAATGGGAACAAAGCCGAAGCGTTTTTTAATAGAGCCATCTATTTGAACCCGGAGCATGTGGAAGCATTGAACCATATGGCTTTCATTGAATTGCAGCGGGGAAACAAAATCAGCGCTGAGCGGTTGCGGCAACGGGCGCAGAAGATCCAGTAGGGGTACCCCTTGTGGGTACCCAAAGTCTAGTGGGTACCCAGAATGTATTGCAACCACCCATAAAGGGGCAACCACAAGGGATTGCCCCTACGGTTGGTAATTGAGGCCATTGATATGAAATACAGCCCCGACATTCATCGCCGCCGTTCTATTCGATTAAAAGGATATGATTATTCACAGGCAGGATTGTATTTCATCACTATCTGTGCACAAAACGGCCTTTGTTTGTTCGGGTACATCCAAAATGATGAAATGGTTTTGAACGATGCGGGAAAAATGGTTGAGCATCAGTGGCAGGAATTGATTTTTCGTTTTGATAACATCAAATTGCATGAATTTGTCGTCATGCCCAATCATTTTCACGGAATCGTTGAATTGGTAGTAGGGGTACCCCTTGTGGGTACCCAAAGTCTAGTGGGTACACAAAATGTGTTGCACCCGCCCATAAAGGGGCAACCACAAGGGATTGCCCCTACGGTTGGGGATGTTGTGGGGTCATTTAAGTCGTTGTCCACCAACGATTACATCCGGAATATTAAACAGAATAATTGGCAACCGTTTGAGAAAAAATTGTGGCAACGCAATTATTATGAACATATCATCCGTAACGATGAATCCTATTATCAAATATCGGAATATGTGCAAACAAATCCTCTGAAATGGCAAAATGATGGATATTATGAACAAGACCAGCGAATCCGCCATTGATTATTGTAGGGGTACCCCTTGTGGGTACCCAAGAGATATTGCCATCGTATAAAAGGGGCAACCACAAGGGACGGGCACCCGCCCATAAAGGGGCAACCACAAGGGATTGCCCCTACCATTAAGAGAATACACCATGCAAAATAAGGATCGATGCTGGAAACGGATAGGGGTCTGGGGGAATGAAGAGCCCCGTTGTCCAAAGCTTGAAGAAGTGATCCATTGCCGCAATTGCGAGGTTTTTACTCAGGCCGGCCGGAATCTCCTGGAACGGGCCCTTCCCGAAGAATACAAGGATGAGTGGGGAAGCATCCTTGTGAAAAAAAAGGGCAAAGAGACGGCCGGCGCCATTGCCGTGGTTGTTTTTCGTATTGAATCAGAATGGATGGCGCTGGCAGCCGGTTTGTTTGCGGAGATCATTGACGACGTTAATATTCACAGCCTTCCCCACCGAAAAACCCCCATCTTACTGGGTCTTGTCAATGTGCATGGTGAAATTCAGCTGTGTGTCTCATTAAAACACCTCATGAATCTGGAGGAAGTGCCCGTTGAAAAATATGGTTCGGAAAAGGCCAAGAAACGGCTGATGGTGGTGTCGAAGGATAGTGAACAGTGGGTGTTTCCGGTCAACGAAATCCATGGCATACATCACTTTAACCCTACCCTTCTCCAGAACGTCCCCGTGACCATCGCCAAGTGCAAATCCACCTTCACGGAGGGCATTTTCAAATGGGACGAGAAACATGTGGCCCTGCTCGATGATGAACTGCTGTTTTACAACCTTAAAAGGAGTCTTCAGTGAACGAAGGGCGTGAACAAGAAGCGCGTGATGTTTCCGCCATGATGGATCTCTTTCGTTCGGAGGTCAAACGGCATGCACTGACCATTAATGATGGTCTTCAGGCGCTGGCAGCCGATCCAGGCAGCCTGGACAGGCTCAATGTCATGATCCCCGCAATCCAGGCCATCAAGGGTGGGGCGCAGATTATTGATCTGGATCGGGCAGTGGCGGTTGCCCAGGCCATGAAAAGTGTTTTTGTGTCTGCCGAAAAAGGCGAATTCTCACTGGATGAAACGGGACTTCAATACTTGTTTGAAGGGGTCGAAATTCTCAATCACATGGCTGAAGCGCCCCGGGAAGGAGAAACGCCATGGATTGATCTGAACACTGAAGAGATCAATGCCTGGCTGAATAAGGCCACATTTTCCCCGGCCGGTGAATCACCGGCGTCATCCCCCCCGCCAAATACCCCCTCGCCCCCTGTTGAAGACGCGCCGCAGGAAGATGAAGACGTAGGGGCACGAGGCATCGTGCCCCTACTGGATCCTGCCATGTGCGACCTTTTTCGAACGGAAACCCAGAACCATGTGGCCATCTTAAATGATGGACTGCTGGCCCTGGAGCAGAATCCGGCATCGGCAGATCAGCTGGACGCGATGATGCGGGCGGCCCATTCCCTCAAAGGGGCTGCCAGAATCATGAGTCTGAACAGTGCAGCTGATATTGCCCATGCCATGGAAGATTTTTTTGTGGCCGCTCAGAAAGGGCTCATCAGTTTGGATTCCGGTAAGGCCGACATCCTTTTCCAGGGCATTGACATGTTGAACCGTATCTCTGAACATGTGGGTGAAGGCGGTTCTGCATGGCTCAGCAGTCACAGGCAAGACATTGAGAGGGTCAAGGATGTTATTACAGGCATCATTGATCAGGGAACCGATGCCACCCTCCCTGCGCAAGAACCGGAAAAACCGTCCCATCTGGAAAGCAACCAAACGGCCGAAACAGGTATTGATGAACCTCATATGGAAGATCAGGATAAGCCGATACAACAGACCGGGGAAAACTTTGCAGCGGACCCCGCCATGCTTGATCTTTTCCAGGCGGAAGTGGAAACCCATGTAGCGGTTTTAAGTGACGGCCTTCTGGCCCTGGAAAACAATCCCGGGGCCACGGATCAGCTTGAAGCCCTCATGCGTGCGGCCCACTCCATCAAAGGAGGCGCCAGGATTGTGGGGCTGGATGCCGCGGTCAAAGTGGCCCATGCCATGGAAGACTGTTTTGTTGCGGCACAGAAAGGGGCGGTGTCGCTGGGATCAGAACAGATCGATATTCTGCTTCGGATTGTGGATATTCTCATTAATATTGCAGAATCCATCCACGATGGTGGAACGGACTGGGTGAGCCGCCATGGCGAAGAAATTGATCATCTCATGGCCGCCATGACCGCCATCCTTCATGGTGAGGCACCCATCCCCGTTTCTCCTGTGGCAGAGCCGTTCGTCGAAGACCCTGTACCCGTGGTTCCGCCTGACAGCGAAAGCGATCTTTCGCTCGCAAAAACCGAGGATCTCAAGCCGGTTCCAAAAGAAACCACCGAAACATCACCGGCACTGCCAAAATCAGGGGAACTGGATCGGACGGTGCGGGTAACCGCCGCCAAAATTGAACGGCTCATGGGCCAAGCCGGGGAAGTGGTGGTGGGCGCCGGGTGGTTGCCCACTTTTTCAGAATCCCTTCTGGACCTCAAACGTAATCATCTTGAGTTATTGACACTCCTGGAGGGGCTACAGGACACCATCGTGCGGAAAGAGAAGTACGTCCAGGCCCAGGAGCTGGTTGCGCGGGCCCGGGAGAAGACCAAGGACTGTACCCTTCAGTTGGCGGATCGGTTGAATCAGTTCGATATTTTTACCGGTGCCACCGCGGCGCTTTCCGACCGCATCTACCACGAAGTCATCTCGGTTCGTATGAGGCCCTTCGCAGATGGGGTTCAGGGGTTTCCAAGGCTGGTACGGGATCTTGCGCGAGATCTGGGTAAAAAGGTGCGCCTGGAGATCAGGGGAAAAGGGACCGAGGTAGATCGGGATATTCTCGAGAAGCTGGATGCCCCCTTAAATCATCTGATTCGGAATGCGGTGGACCATGGCATTGAATCCCCTGAAGAGAGAGCCGCCGCCGGAAAACCGGAAACCGGCCTTTTGCGGCTTGAGGCCTCCCATCGATCGGGGATGCTCATGATTACGGTTAAAGATGACGGCCGTGGAATTGATCTGGAAAAGCTGAGACAGAAAATTGTTGAAAAAAAGATGACCACCCAGGAAATGGCCACCCAGATGACCGAGACTGAATTGATGGAGTTTTTGTTTTTGCCGGGATTTTCAACGGCAAAAAACGTCACCGAAATATCGGGTCGTGGTGTGGGTCTGGATGTGGTTCATAACATGGTTCATGAAGTGGGCGGCGTGGTGCGAGCGGTTTCAAACCCCGGAGAAGGGTTGACGTTCCATATCGAACTGCCCCTGACCCTTTCCGTGGTACGCACTTTTCTGGTGGAGATTGCCGGCGAACCCTACGCCTTTCCCCTGGCCCGGATTGATCGGTGCCTGGAATTGCGACCCTCGGACATTGACATCGTTGAGGATCGGCAGTATTTCAGGTTTGACAACAATAACATCGCCCTGTTGGATATTCACAATGTTCTGGAACTGGAAACGCCCCTTGAAAACCGGGAGAAACTGTTTGTTGTGGTGCTGAGCGACAGGTTGAATGCCTACGGGCTGGCAGTGGACCAATTCCTGGGGGAATGTGATCTGGTGGTACGGCCTTTGGACACCAGGCTGGGTAAAGTGCCCGATATCAGTTCGGTGGCGGTGATGCTGGATGGCGCGCCCGTTTTGATTTTTGATGTTGAGGACCTGGTCCGCTCCATCGATAATCTTCTGGCCGGACGAAGGCTTCGCAAATTAAACCAGGGTCTTGAGGCCATTGAAGCGCGTAAGCAAAAGCGGATACTGGTGGTGGATGACTCATTCACGGTTCGGGAGATGGAACGGAAACTGCTTGAAAGCAAAGGCTACCAGGTGGATACGGCTGTTGACGGGGTGGATGGTTGGAATGCGGTTCGCACGGGTAGCTATGATATGGTCATAAGCGATGTGGACATGCCCCGAATGAACGGCATTGAGTTTGTGAACCAGATCAAGCGCCATGCCGAGCTCAAAAGCATCCCCGTGATTATCGTTTCCTATAAGGACAAGGAAGAGGACCGCCTGGCGGGCCTGCAGGCAGGGGCCAACTACTATCTGACCAAGAGCAGTTTTCAAGACGACTCATTCATCCGGGCTGCGGTCAATCTCATTGGAGAGGCCTGAAACCATGCGCATCGCCATTGTCAATGATCTCTCTCTGGCCGTCGAGATACTCAGAAGGATTGTCCTGGACAGTGCCATTCATAAAGTGGCCTGGATCGCTCGAACCGGTGAAGAGGCGATTCGAAAATGTGAAGCCGATATCCCTGACCTGATTCTCATGGATCTGTTCATGCCGGACATGGGCGGTGTGGAAGCAACCCGCAGGATCATGTATGCTTCGCCATGCCCCATTTTAGTGGTCACGGCCACCATGGAAGACCATGCGGGAAAGGTTTTTGAAGCCATGGGTCACGGGGCGCTTGATGCCATCAATACGCCCATGATGGGGAGCGGGGAGGGCGCCCGGAAAAGTCGGGATGCCCTGCTGAAAAAGATTGCCATTATTGAAAAGCTGAGCCGGAATTCTCAGGCGAGCCCCAAGAAACGCCAATCAAAGGGGACACCGTTTGCAAAAGTCTCATCGCTTATCGCCATTGGTGCTTCCACCGGGGGCCCGAAAGCCCTGGCCGATATTCTAAGCCGTATGCCAGCCAATCTGGCCGCAGGCATCGTCATCGCGCAGCACGTGGACGGGGAGTTTTCCGCCGGTATGGCCCGGTGGCTCGATGAACAGAGTCCCCTTTCGATTCGATTGGCGGAAGAGGGGGCGTATCCGTCCCGTGGAACCGCTCTTCTGGCCGGAAAAAATGACCACCTTGTCCTGACGCCGAACCTTAACCTGGCTTACACCAGAGAGCCTGTTGCCACGCCTTTTCGTCCTTCGGTGGATGAGTTGTTCAAAAGCGTAGCAGCCCATTGGCCCTCCATGGGTATTGCCGTACTGTTGACGGGAATGGGGAGAGACGGCGCCGAAGGCATGAAAATGCTGCATCGCGTCGGCTGGCACACCATAGCCCAGGACGAAGCCACCAGCGTTGTTTACGGCATGCCCAAGGCGGCCCGGGATCTGGACGCAGCATCGGAAATCCTGCCCATTGACCGGATCGCGCCGGCGATTTTACGACGATTATCGGCGTTTTAGGTAGGGGCAGGTCTTGTGCCTGCCCTTTCAACAGAACGGACCCAAACGGAAGGGCGGGTACAAGACCCGCCCCTACCGACAACCCAATAAACAGGAATTCCAATGTCCGATACTGCCGCCTTAACCCAACACCGCATCACCGTTTTGCTCGTGGACGATCAGCACATGATCGGTGAAGCCCTTCGCCGAATGCTGGCGCCCGAACATGATATTGATTTTCACTTCTGCCAGGATCCCACAAAGGCCATCAAGACCGCAAACCGGATCCAACCCACGGTCATACTGCAGGATCTGGTGATGCCGGAAATCGATGGTATGACGCTGGTGCGCTACTACCGTGCCAATCCCGAAACCCGGCAGGTGCCGTTGATCGTGCTTTCCAGCAAGGAAGAGGCCCACACCAAGGCCGAAGCATTTGCCCTTGGTGCCAACGACTATATGGTCAAACTGCCGGACCGGTTGGAAATTCTGGCACGAATCCGCTATCACTCCAGGGGTTACATTAACCTGCTGGAGAGAAATGAGGCCCAGGCGCAACTGGAGAAGGCCAACCGGCTCATTCGAAAAACATTCGGCCAGTACCTCTCCGATGATATCGTCAATGCCATTCTTGAAAGTCCCGAAGGGGCTGCCCTGGGCGGGGAAAAGCGCTTCGTTACCATCATGATGACCGATCTCAGAGGATTCACCGCAATCGGCGAACGTCTCCCCGCGGAAGATGTTGTGGGCATTATCAATATCTACCTTGAAACCATGACGGAAATTGTTTTGAAATATCAGGGAACCATCGATGAGTTTATTGGTGATGCCATTTTTGTGATTTTCGGCGCGCCGATTCTGCGGGACAATGATGCCAAACGTGCGGTGGCATGCGCAGTGGAGATGCAGCTTGCCATGGTACAGGTGAATGACAAGTGCAGGGAAAAAGGTTACCCCGAAGTGCATCAGGGCATTGGCATCAATTCGGGCCAGTTGGTGGTGGGCAATATCGGAAGCAAAAAACGGATGAAGTACGGCGTGGTGGGCCGCAATGTGAACCTGACCGCGCGTATCGAAAGCTACACTGTGGGAGGTCAGATCTTCATTTCGGAAAACACCATGGAAGAATGCGGCCAGCACCTGTTAAGAATTGACGATCAGATTGACGTGATGCCAAAAGGGGTCAAAAAGCCCATCACCATCTACGAGGTGGGGGGCATCAAGGGTGAATTCGACCTGTTTCTGCCGGAAAAGGTGGAAGCGGCCCTGGTGGATTTATCCCAGCCCATCGCAATTGAATTTACGGTGCTTGAAGGGAAACATGCGGGGGATACCCGTTATCAGGGGACTGTGGATAAACTGTTTGAAAAAACCGCCCAGATATCAGCTGAAGTTTCAGCGGACAAACTGGTCAATTTGAAAATTTCACTTTTTGATCATGAAAGAAATGAGATCACATCGGATCTCTATGCCAAGGTGATCAAGAGCGTTTCAAAGGATCCAGCCATTTTTCATGTGAGCATGACCTCCGTGCCGCCCTCGGCGGCCACCTTCCTTGAGCATATGACGACTGAATCTTCAGCGTCTTGATTGAAACAGGAGATATTGATATATGCTAACCCAAAACCTGCAACATGGCCATGAAAGTCCTCCCGTTTTTTCCAAACAGACCATCACTGTACTTCTCGTGGACGACCAGGAGATTGTGGCCGAAGCCGTTCGGCAGATGTTGTCGGGAGAGCCGGATATCAAACTGGAATATTGCCAGGATCCCACAAAGGCCCTTGATCTTGCCAGGAAAATCCATCCCACCCTTATTTTGCAGGATTTGATTATGCCCGGGATCGATGGCCTGACCCTGGTTCGGTTTTTCAGAGCCTCAGAGGACACGCGCCAGATCCCCTTGATCGTGCTTTCCACCAAGGAAGAACCGGCCACAAAAGCTGAAGCCTTTGCCAGGGGCGCCAACGATTATCTGGTGAAACTGCCCGACAAGGTAGAGCTCATTGCCCGGATTCGCTACCACTCAAAAGCCTATATCACACTTCTTGAGCGCAACGAAACCTATGACGCCCTTCTGGCCAGCCAGGCGGCCCTCAACAGTGAGCTTTTGCAGGCAGCGGCCTATGTTCGCGCCCTGCTGCCCTCCAGGCTGGCGGGACATATCCGTACGGATTGGGAATTTATCCCATCCACATCCCTGGGAGGAGACTCATTCGGCTATCACTGGATTGACCCGGATCATTTTGCCATGTATCTGCTGGATGTATGCGGACATGGAATCGGGGCGGCCCTTTTGTCCATATCCGTCATTAATGCCTTGCGGTCCGAGTCCCTGAACCAAGTTGATTTCAGAAATCCGGGCCAGGTTCTGGCTGAACTCAACCAGGTTTTCAAAATGGAAAATCATAACGATATGTATTTCACCATCTGGTACGGGGTGTATCATAAACAAAAAGGTGAGATTACTTATGCCGGCGGCGGCCACCCGCCGGCCATCGCCATCACCGGTGATTCACCCGAAACGGCCAGGCTGGTTAAGCTGCCGGGAGAAGGATTCATCATCGGTGCCATACCAGACAAAGAATATCCTGTTTCTTCATTTTCTCTAAAGCCTTTTACGCGGCTGTTTATCTACAGTGACGGGATTTACGAGATCGATGGTTGCGGCGGCAAAGTCTGCATGGTAGAGGATTTTGTTCAGGTGGTGAGCGATCTTTATAGGGAAAATAGCGCCCACGTGAAGGGTATTATCGAAACCATGAAATCACGGCAGGGGAAGGAAATTTTTAATGACGATGTCTCCCTGCTGGAGCTTGAGTTTGCATCGTCCGGCCATGATACTCAAAATCTTCCGGAGGCTTGATTAAAAGGTGCTGCCATGCCAGATTTTTCCATATAAATGACGACAAATTTCTGTAAAGTCAATGGTTAAAACCCTTACTCTTTTTCGTTGACATAATGAAGGCTTGCGGAGACAATAGCTATTCATGTTAACGATTCCTGATTAAAACAACGCTTTATAGGGTGCGCAGACATGTCAAATCATCAGATGGCGCAAAACTTGCTTCTCTCTCTCTCTCTCTCTCTCTCTCTCTCTCTCTCTTATATATATCCCTTCATTTTAAAAGAAATTCATCCAAAACATTTGAAAAAGCCCGGGTGCGCCTGATATGCGTACCGGGGTTTTTTTTTGAAACAATCTCCATAATCCACAACCCGCAATCCGCAATCAAATAGGGGGTACATCAAAATGGCCGACCGGAAAAAGACAAAAACCGCTGCCAAAAAGAAGACCGGCAAACCTGTTAAAAAGGCACCCAAACAGAAGAAGGCCCCTGCCATTTCAAAAGAGGCTGCCGGATTCCCCATCGTGGGTATCGGCGCATCCGCCGGCGGACTGGAGGCCCTTGAGGCCTTTTTTACCCACATGCCCCCTGACAAAAACATCGCCTTTG
>CAZPQA010000053.1:0-22113 GCA_964588535.1 uncultured Desulfobacteraceae bacterium | reverse complement strand
CCATCATCAACGTCTATGTTCCCCAGGGATTCCAGGTGGATTCGGACAAATTCCAGTATAAACTGGCGTGGCTTCAAACGCTTTATAATCACATCTCCAACCACTACGATGCCAGTGCCCCCCTGCTGGTGGCTGGAGATTTCAATGTTGCCCTGGAAGACCGGGATGTCTATGATCCTGATGGGTTCAGGGGAGGTGTGGGGTTTCACCCTGAGGAACAGTCGTTGATGGAAAAGTTCTTCCAATGGGGATTGGTGGATATCTTTCGAAAGCATACACCAGATGCCAATCATTACACCTTCTGGGATTACAGGATTCCCAATGGCTTCAAACGAAACATGGGCTGGCGCATCGATTATATCATGGGAACAGCCCCCCTCGCCGAAAAATCAAGTTCCATCTGGATCGACACCCGCGTTCGCGCGCTGAAAAAACCATCGGATCACACCTTCCTGGTCACTTCCCTGGATTTATAGAAGTCAATTTTTGAAAAGTTTCGGCTTTGATCATCGTTTCAGCCACCCTGCACCACCTGCATGATTGTGTCCTCCCGTAGGGGCAGGCCTTGTGCCTGTCCTGATCAGGCGCCCACAAGGGGCGCGCCCCTACAATCCCGGACCAAACGATGATCAAGGCCAAAGTTTCGCATATTCACCATATCCTTCTTTAACCAGATCCCCTTCAGAAACGAAACGAAGGGCGGCAGAATTCATACAGTAACGACGGCCCGTGGGCGGCGGTCCGTCTGCAAACACATGGCCTAAATGGGAATCCCCATGGCGGCTTCTGACTTCGGTCCTTACAGAAAACAGACTCCGGTCTTCATTTTCAACAATATTTTCCGGCGCCAGCGGTTTGGTAAAACTGGGCCAGCCCGTCCCCGAATCATATTTGTCGAGGGAGCTGAAAAGAGGCTCTCCCGAAACCACATCAACATATATTCCCGGCTTTTTGTTATCCCAGTAAGCATTATCAAACGGCGGTTCCGTGCCGTTTTTTTGGGTCACCTCATATTGTAGCGGCGTCAAGGTTTGAGCATCCGAACCCATCGGCGCAACCATGAGAGCAGGCAACAAAGAAAACAAAAGCGTTCCTTTTCCAAACATTTCAGATTCCTTTCCGAATGGTTTTCGACCCGTAAAGTCAAAAAAAGACGCATTGATCACAGCCCTATACTTTGACCGAAAACCGCTTCTCTCTAAAATGCACTTTTGCCCTTTGGCACCTGGGGCAGGTAAGCTGGTCGGGAAGCGCCTCAAACGGAACCCCCGATTTTACACCGGCTTCTTTGCACCCCTTTTCCGGTTCATAACCATAACCGCATGGGCACTGGTAAACGTGAACCTTTCTATAACCTTCCTTTCCCATAACCTACCCTACCTCCTTTGATGGAACCTTAGAGATCAGTGAAAAAAACCTGGTTCACACTATGGGGGAAATCATGAAAACGATCCCGGGTATTCGAGGAATTGAAGTGGTTTCATCGCGGCCATACGTTCACCCTTCAAAGATTCATCTACCGGGTTTGTCAATGGCCTCACCCTTTTCTTGTATGAATTCCAAAAAACTTTCCCTTTTCAGCAGTTCGAATTGAATGACCTCTAAATTTTCAGGGATGGGGATCTGGCCATACGTGTGACACGCCGCCACAGCCGCGTGAATATGTTCCGGTGGGGTTTCCGCGGGAATGTGGTTGAGGTGAATCATGCAACGCCCGTCTCTGGCCATCTTATGGATGTAAAATTTGATGCGCTCCACAATTGCCTCTATGGGTCCATTCCGAAGGAGTTTTGCATCCACGCCCGCGGTTACAGACGCATTATGCTTATTGGCAAATGCCTTCACCCGTCCGGGTCCGACTTCATAAAGGTCCGGATCCAATACACTCAAGGAACCGGGACTGCATTGAAGTTTTTGCAAAAAGAACCGCTCAGGATCATTGGTTTGCGCATCCCCCCAGTTCCCCCGTGTCAGCAGCCGGTCGCCCAACCTATCCCGCAGCCTCTCAGTGTATGCGACAACATATTCGTCCATCATATCCAGAGTGATCATTGGCGGAGAAGCCCAGGCATCACGTCCATCTAAGATCAGTTCGGGGTTGCCGATCTCGCTTCGCATCGCTTCTAGAAAGGGCGCAATTACATCATCAGAAAGGAATTCAAAAAGGCGATGAACAAAATCAGGACTTTCAGCCATATCACAGATGAGATTTTCATACCCCATTATGTTGACGGCCAAACTAAAGGGAGAGGTGAAATAGATCCGTTCAAGTTTACCCGTCATCTCCAGGTAATATTTATTCACCTCCAGGAGCCAGGGCATTCGGCCTGACTTATAAGGGTCGGGGGGTTTGAGACGATCCAGATCTGAAGGTGATTTGATTAACGGTTTGGTGCGGTCCACATCGGGTATCCCGTCGGGAGGGTAAACAACTGTTTGCCCCAGGGCCTCGGCCTCGACGTTGTAAACGTCCCAAAAATTAATGGGGGTATCGAACCCATAGTATTCTGTAGCCAAGAGCTGTACGCGCGCGAAGGTGAGGGCATCGGTAAAAAAACGCCTGGAGGAAACACCGGCCAAACGAGCTGAATGGTCGTTACTTTGAGCACCGATTATAATGCAGGTGGTTTCTGTGGATTTTTTCATGTTCGCTCCTTTAACCCCTCCAACGGATAAGAAGTCGCTTTATAAACAAAACCTACGGAAATCACGGCTCGCGTGTCAAGCTAAATCCGGCCGCATGAGGTCATGGCCGACACAAATTCGGAGCAAAATTTGGGGCCCTTGAGGCGGATTTTTCTTGACATTAGACCGCTTCTCTATATGAATTAGATTCAGCATCATTATCACTTTTTTCTCCCAATAAACAAAACACCATAACCTTAACCTTCTGGAGTCTGTTATGAGACACCTTGATCGGAAGGTTCCAATAAGAAAGCCTCCAAAACCTGGATTCCGGGTCTGTCATCCCGGACGTGAACCGGGACCGGAATGACGTTGAGCCCTTTTCACACAAAATGTCACGCTAATCCGCGATGAACCGAAAAGAGGAGGTCATTCATGAAACCCATCTTTTGTAAATTTTTCGTCTCGATTGCCGCCACCTGGATGCTGAGCGGTTGCATGCTGTATGACCTTCACGAGGACCTCGAGAGGGAAGACCGGTACGGTTCCGTCTCGGGTACCGTACAAAGCGATTCCTCCCACCATAAACCGATACAAGTGCTCCTGGTCAAAGTAAACATGGGGGACGATCGCGACAATACCATCGTCAATTCTACGGTCATGTTCAAACCAGGGCCGTTCCAGTTCTTTGTGCTTCCGGGAACCTATATGGTAGGTGCTTTCGAAGACCGAAATGAAGACATGAACTTTCAGCCCGACGAATATGTCGGCTGGCACGGGGCCCCCGACCCCATCGTCGTAAAACCGGATAAGGAATACGAGGGTTTGTCCGTTATCCTGCGTCCGCCCGAACAGGCGCGCCTGCAATTCCCCCTGCTGTATGAACTGCCGCCATTCCCGATGTCAGAAGACCTGGTCAGAAAATTTCGCATGGGGGAAGTCGCCAAGCTTTCCGATCCGAGATTCGCGGCCAAAAATGGAGATATGGGCTTCTGGGAGCCACTCAAATTTCTGGAAGAGGTCGGGGGGGGGATTTTCTTTCTTCAGAAATATGACCCGGAAAAGATCCCCATACTGATTGTTCACGGCGCCGGCGGAAATCCGGTGGAGTTCAGGCATATCATCAAGGGTTTGAATCGAGATAAATTTCAGCCTTGGGTTCTGTTCTATCCATCCGGGATGCGACTTGGGATCATAAGCAAGTGGGTAAGTACAACCATTTCCATTCTGCGGGTGCAACATAAATTTGAACATCTCTATATCCTCGCCCACAGTATGGGCGGATTGGTCGCCCGCGACGTAATGAATCGAATGATCCGCGAAGGCGGAGGCCAGGTTCTGGAATTGTTTGTTTCAATGTCTACGCCTTGGGATGGGCACGTATTTGCGGCCAAAGGCGTGGAACAATGCCCTGTGGTTATTCCTGCGTGGTATGACATGGCGCCCGGAAGTCCTTTTATCAAGAGTCTCTTCGAAACGCCCCTTCCATCTCACTTGGAGTACAACTTGTTTTTCAGCTATCGTGGCGGATGGCGCTTGACTATCCCCGGCAGTAACGATGGGACGGTATCCCTGCGAAGTGAACTCTTTCTGCCGGCTGAACTGTCGGCAAAGAAGGTCCTTGGTTTCGATGTGACCCATGGCGGCATTCTCTCCAGCCCGGCTGTGATCAAAAGATTGAACATCCTGTTCGAAGAACGCAGCAAGAAAGAATAGGCTGGGCCTGAACAGATATGGCTACAACATCTGATCAATCAAATGAAATCATAGGAGGATAAAATGAGAATACTTGCGCTCAATTCCAGCCCCCGAAGTGGCGGCCAAAGCAAAACCGAACTGATGCTCAAGCACCTTGTGGAGGGCATGGTTGAAGCCGGTGCTGACGTGGAGGTCATAAATCTTCGCGAGAAAAATATCAAGAATTGCATTGGATGTTTTACTTGTTGGACCAAGACCCCCGGCCAATGTATTCATAAAGATGACATGAGCAAAGAACTGTTTGGAAAATGGTTGGGATCAGATATGGTCGTCTACGCAACGCCCCTTTATGACTACGGCGTGAATGCGACGCTTAAGGCTTTTATCGAGCGTACGCTTCCTTCGATGGAACCATTTTTTGAAATTCACGGTGGCAGAATGTTCCACCCGTTGCGTGATAAAACCCCGGCAATTGTAATGCTCTCCGTTTCCGGGATGCCTGATGAAGATCATTTCAGTCCTCTTTCGGCCCATATTAATTATTTATCGGCATCGCCGGGCCGACAGCTCATAGCGGAAATCTATCGGCCTGCCGCAGAAATAATGACCAGTCCCTTTTTCCAGGAGAAATCAAACGATATCCTCGACGCCACAACACAGGCAGGGCGAGAATTGGTGCAATCCACGAAGATTAGCCCATCGACACTGAGGCGGATCACACAACCCATAGTGACTGCCCAATCCTTTGCCGAAATGA
Source organism: uncultured Desulfobacteraceae bacterium (assembly GCA_964588535.1). Classification (GTDB taxonomy): domain Bacteria; phylum Desulfobacterota; class DSM-4660; order Desulfatiglandales; family Desulfatiglandaceae; genus NaphS2. Next base: position 17,033 of record CAZPQA010000053.1, on the reverse strand, counting down.
CCAACCTTTTTTGGAAGACCTGCATCGCCGAGGGAGTGACACCCAAAGAATTTAAAAAGAAAAAGATGGTTCCCCGCCCTGACTCCCTTGAAAGCTTTATGCGCTTCTTACCTTTCGGGCTCAAATCCGAAGCAGCCGGTAACAAGACGGTGATATTGCAGTTCAAGTTCTCCGGTGATGTGGAAGATGCATGCTACTTCACCATAGAAAAAGGGAGCATCGTCGCAAAAAAGGGGGCCTGGGAGAACCCCGATCTCACCATCGAGACTCCCTTTGATGTGTGGATGGACATCATGACCCGTAAAGCTGACGGGCAGCAGATGTTCATGGAACAGAAATACAAGGTAAATGGCGACATCTCATTAATGATTCAATTATTCCAAAGGGGAGGTGACCAGTGATGGTCTCGGCGCTATCCGGAATAAATGACCGAATTGAAAGGTCTATGGAAAGAAGGGGAAATCAATAATTTTTATTGCGTCCCCGGAATTTCACAATGCATGATCCAATAGGTAATTGATGTTCATATCCCATAGAAAAAAGCCATGAAAAACCCCACCCTGAAAATATTCACAGCAGCACTGATGATTTCCGGCAATACCATCGGCGCGGGAATTCTGGGTCTGCCCATTTTAGCGGGAATGGCGGGAGCACTCCCTTCGACTGCAGGCCTAATGGCGATCTGGATGGTGATGCTGGGAACCGCTTTTGTCCTGGCATGGCGGATGACGAGCCATGGCCCGGAAGTTAAGGGGCTGCCTTCACTGTTTCAAAAAGAACTGGGCCCCTTCGGAAAAGGGTTTGCCACCATCGGCTATCTGATTAACTATTTTGGCATCCTGGTGGCGTATCTCTGCGGGGGCGCAACCATTATCACCCATCTGTTCAACCTTGATGTTCCGCAATCCATTGTCACCCTTATTCTATTTGCCATTCTCACCGGAGTCACCCTTTTTGGCGTGGAAGTGGTTCGCAAAAGCAACGCTCTGTTAATGGCCCTGCTTTTTGTGGCATTTTCGTATCTGATCATCGTTTCCGGAAAGAGTGTCCATTTACAATGGTTCCAATATGCGGACTGGCGCTTCTTTCCTGCGGTTTTTCCGGTATTCATCTGCACCTTTACCTATCACAACACCATCCCCATCGTGGTGCGGGTTCTGGATTACGACCGTCCGTCGGTCAACAAAGCCCTCGTCGTGGGAACAGCGATCCCGCTGATCCTTTCAATTTTGTGGACCCTGTCTGTCATCGGCTGCCTGCCGTTGGAGGGGGTGGGGAAAGATACCATTCACAATGCTTTCAAAGAAAACTTCCCCGCCACCATCCCTCTGGCCCACATCCTAGATTCAAATGTTTTTACCACCGTCAGCCTGATTTTTTCCCTCCTGGCCATTGCCACTTCTTATATGGCAGTGGGGACCGGACTCTTGAATTTCATGAAAGACCTGTCACAACCACTGTTTAAAAAAAGGAACCAAGCCACTGACGCACTTCTCGCTTTCGGGCTTCCACTGTTCATCACCCTTTATTACCCTGACCTTTTCCTGATTGCCTTGAATGTGGCCGGCGGCGTGGGTATAGGCATGGTATTTGGCATACTGCCCGGCATGATCCTGATCAAAATGCGAAAGGCTTTCAAACCCGGCCTGGCACTGGGCATCGGGCTCATGCTGTTTTTCGCGGTGACCATGGGGATGGAACTGCTCCAGGAAACGGGCAGGCTCAAAATCGAACCTAACGTGGAACACTGGACCTCAACATTTGAACACGAATAGAAAAAAGCTCAGGTTCGGTGGGTTGGTCGTTTTACAGGTTTGGTTTCTCTGATTCGATGGGCGCAAATTCCCTTAAAACCGATTCATAGCTTCCGGCCGAAGCAGATGCATCACTTTCTTGTGCTTTTGCGCTCTGGGGTTCTGCGTCTGTCATTTTCTCGGCATGCGGCCCTTCAGACGTCTCCACCATCGGTTTTTCGGTTTCGGGTGAGGATTCGGGCACAACACCGCTGCTGGAAATGGAAATGAAATCCCCTGATCTATCCAGAAATACGGAAAGATTCACCAAGGCCTCAAAATTCATGGAATATGCCACCTTATCCCCATGAACCCCCATGGATGCATTCTTACACAAGACGTCCTCTCCCACATCCAGGTTATGAACCCTCTTGAAAATTTTCCGAATCACACTGCGGTCAAAATTCGAAGCGATGGCGTCAGCCAAAGCTTTCTCCCCTTTTCGAATGGCCTCAGGATCTGCGATTCTCATATGCAAAACTCCTTCACTTTAAACGCAGGACCTCTTCTGCAAGATTCAGATAACACCTGCCACCGAACGCCCCCACATCCTGAAGAAAAATCGGGGTGCCCTCCATGGGCGCGTTTTTTAGTGCCATATTCCTGGGGATCACCGTTTTAAACAGCAACGGGCCGAACTGCTCCCTGGCAGCCTCACAAATATGCTGGCCATCATTTTCACCCACATCAAACATGGTCAGAAGAACCCCCCCCATCTGCAGCCCGGGGTTTCCGGTATTTTTGATAATATTCATGATTTGCATCAAAGGGGCAACCGCATCCAGGGCATATGCTTCACACTGCATGGGAATAAGCAGAAAATCTGCCGCTGTAAGGGCGTTAAAGGTGAGAAGCCCCAAAGATGGGGGCGTGTCCAACAGAATGTAATCAAAAGAGTCCTTTATCCGATCCAGAAAATGCCGAAGTTTTTTTTCCTTGTCGGGGGACTTCATCAGTTCGATTTCCGTCCTGAACAGTTCCATGCGGGCAGGCAGTAACTTCAGGAAAGCGAGTGTGGTTGGAAGGAGAATTTCCTCCGGCGCAGCCCCATCAACCAGGGCGTGATACATGTTTTTCTGAAGTGTTGTTTTGTCAATACCAAGGCCTGATGTGGCATTCCCCTGGGGGTCCAGATCAACCAGAAGCACCTTTTTTTCCATTAGGGCCAGGGCCGCTGAAAGGTTGACCGCCGTGGTCGTTTTCCCCACCCCTCCCTTCTGACTTGATATGGAAATAACCGTTCCCATGTTAACGCATCCAACTGGCGGTTGAATTAGGGTCTCTGCCCTACGGAAAGAATACTTTTTAAGACTACCCACTTTTGCTGCTTACGGTCAATTCATTTTTGTTCTTTATTGACATTTCCCCAAAATCAGGGTCTTTCCGAAAGCATTACGCGGATACGCTTTGAAAAACCTTTTCTCATGACTCCCAGATCCGCCGCCTCACCCACTTCCATCTGCTCCACATGATGAACCAGCTGCTTCATATCATCTACGGAAATACCATTAATATCAGTGATAATATCCCCTCCCAGGCGAATCCTTATTCCCCTGATCAGCACCTCCCGGTCTCCACCCCGGAGCCCTGCCTGGTGCGCGGGTCCACCGCGGACCACCTGAATCACCAGCACGCCCTGAGACACACCGAGACCCAGGCCTTCAGCCAGAGAGGGCCTCAGGGAAAGCCCCGACATGCCGAGCCAGGGCCTGACCACCCTTCCGGAAGTAATGAGTTGCGTTGCCACACGCTTTGCCTGATTAATGGGTATGGCGAACCCGATTCCCTGGTATCCACCCGAAAGGCTGAAAATGGCCGTATTGATCCCGATGACATGGCCGTTTGAATCCAGAAGGGGCCCCCCTGAATTCCCCGGATTAATGGCGGCATCCGTCTGTATCAGATCCTCAATCTCATTGCCGTCTTCAGTCCTGATGCTTCGGTGAAGTGCGCTGATTATACCTGTGGTCAGGGTATGGGAAAGCCCGAATGGATTCCCGATGGCAATGGCTTTCCGGCCGGGCCGAAGTTTGTCCGAGTCTCCCAGGGTGGCCACAGCTTCCACATCACCGGGAGGGATTCGAATCACCGCGAGGTCCGTTCGAGGGTCCCGGCCCACCAGGGTGGCATCAATTTTTTTCCCACTCGCCATGGTCACTGTCAATTTCTGGGCTTTGGCCACCACATGGTTGTTGGTCAGAACATACCCCCTTCGGTCAATAATAAAACCGGACCCCTGCCCCTGCCTCGGAATCACTTCCATCCAGAAGTTCATGCCGAGGACTGTGCTGGCAATATTAACCACCGCCGGATGGACTTTTTCAAACACATCCACATTGATTTTCTCATCGGAAGAGTAAACAGCCGACCGTGCCGCCATTGAAGGTTCAGGGGTATTGAAGTCCAGGGATTCCACCGTGGGTCTTTTTTCCGGAAAAAACGATCTGTCCTCTTTCTTGAACCATAAGAACAAAAAGAGCAGCAGTATAACAATCCATATGGTCTTGGCTGAATATCTCGACATCATCAGGGTCCTTTTAAAGGAAGAAAAACATATTTAGATCTGCATAATATAGGTCTTCAGAGACGAATTTCAAATTCCAGACCTGGAAAAGATCGGAGCATATTTTTCTGGGCGCTTCGCTTTGGGGGATATTTTGAGGATGGGGGTCTGGGAAGGCATGCCCCGACCGTGTCGCATATATTAATAATTTACTCCTGCCGCTTTAACAAACTGTGCACTATGGGAATGACAGGGCGTTACCCCATATACCATTTTACAGGACGGGCATTGGGCTTCCATATATGCCATTAGAAATGCAGTGTCACAATTTGTACATTTAATCTTAAGTTCCGCACCAAGGGGGTTGACATTAAATCCCATGGTCCTGATTTTATCCACAATTTGTTTTCCAGTTTGGAATGTGTCGCTACAGGCGTCGTGCATGATGTGTTCCTCCGTTTTGTTTAATTTTACGTAAAAATTAAACCAAAACGAAATAAAATGAATTGATCTAAGTCAAGAAAAATGAAAATTATTCATCAGAGGGCGATGTATTTCGAGGATTACAATTTGAGCCTGACGCCGAAATCGGGCAAATTGGCCATTTGTGGATGGGCACTATAGTTGATTATTCTCCGCAATAGCAGCCTGCAATGCCGTCTTCAGTTGATCTAAGGTGAAAGGCTTGGGAAGTGCGCCGCGGAAGCCGTGTTCCCGGAAGTTACTCATGATAGGATCATTGGAGTAACCGGTAGCAACGATCGCCTTGACAGCAGGGTCAATCTCTAACAGTTTCGCCATAGTCTCAGCCCCTCCCATGCCGACTTTATTGGTCAAGTCCAGGATGACCATATCAAAAGGCTTCTCTGATTCCATTGCCTTTCTGTACATTTCAATCGCTTCAACACCTTCTACGGCAACCTCTGCATTATATCCGAGGCGGGTAAGCAACGCTTTAGTAACGTCTCTTAGGAGTTCCTCATCGTCCATCACCAGGATTTTTCCTCCCTGGGTTACGGATATTTCTGGTGCAGGCTTCTTTACGGGGGCTGCCTCAACAATCTCTTTTACAGATGCGGGAAGGTAGATATAAAGAGTTGTCCCTGTCCCCAATTCGGATTCTACCGTGATCAGCCCCTTATGTTGCTTTACAATTGAATCAGATACCGCAAGCCCCAGCCCCATACCTTTTTGAGTACCCATATCTTTGGTCGAAAAATAGGGGTCAAATATCTTTATAAGGTCTTCTTCAGATATGCCGACTCCCTGATCTTTTATGGAAATCTTGACATATTTGCCATCCTTTAATGTCAGAGCGTCTTTCCCCCCTATGTTAACATTCTCACAGGAGACATTGATCGTTCCCTGTCCGACCATGGCCTCCTGCGCGTTGGTTACAATATTATAGATGACCTGTTTCATCTGATCTTCATCAACTTCTGCCGGTGAAATATCGGCAGGAATAGAAAACCTGGCATCTATACCAGAGCCCTTCAATGAAAAACCTACAGAATTCTTTACCAGATCACCGATCGAAACTGTTTCCTTAATCGGCCCTCCGCCTTTGGAAAAGGTAATCAATCGGGCAGTCAACCCCTTTGTCTGAATGGAAGCCTTTTCTGCTTCGACCAAGTTTTTAAACCCTTTACTCCCTGGTTTCATCTCCATTCTGGCAAGGGAGATATAGCCCACAACGGCGGACATAAGATTGTTGAAATCATGGGCAATGCCGCCGGCAAGCACACCCAGGGACTCAAGTTTTTTGGCTTTCAGGATTTCTTCTTCCATTTGCTTTCTGTGATTAATTTCATTCTCAAGCAGCGCTACGGATGTGGTGGTCTGTTGAAGTTTACCTGCCATGCTGTTGAATGAGTGGGCCAGATTGCCAAACTCATCTTTTCGCCTCATATCAATTCTGTATTCAAAATCTCCTTTTCCAATCTTTTCGGTAGCCTTATCAAGTATTGCAAGAGGTTTAGCGATCTTCCGGCCAAACAGATAAGAGACCAATACCAAAATCAAAATTATTGTAAAGCCTATGGAAATGATCGACTTAATCGTTTGAGTGACCGGTGCGAGGACTACGCTCATTTGACGATAACAGAGAACATACCATGACTCACCTGTGTTACCCTTTTTATGATCAATAGACTCAAATGTTCCCCCAAACCCATATCCTTTTTCCCCTTTTGTCAGTTTAATTTCCGAACACCCGACAATGACCTTTTCCCCGGAATCGTTGACAATGAAAGATTCGCTATTCTTGCTTTCTAATTTTTTAAAAATAGAATCATGAATCTGCGTGCTCAATGGCTCAGAACCTTCTTCAAAGACAATCATTCCGCCGGAACGGATCAGTTTGAAGTTTCCAATTAATTTGTCTTCCGCACCGGCTATCAATTGGCTGATACTGCCCAGGATATTGAGGTTGCATTTTAATATGCCGATTATTTCCGTGCCTTTCCTGATGGGGACAACAAGACCCAGGACATACCCGCCAACACTGTCATCATATCCGCGATCATCGAAAAACACCGCCCCCGCCCCATTGCTATAAGACCCCAGCCACCAGTATTTATGCCCGTGGGCAAAGGTTGACAGTTTTGCAGTTGACGCAACCAAAGCACCAAATTTATTGGTGAGGAAGATTTCCCCATATTCACCCTTAAGAAGTGCCTGTTGGTTGTTTAGAAAGTGTGATACTTTATTATCAGTGAATTTCAGAATAAAATTGTCAGCAGGGTCTTTTGTTAATTTCCATTTTTCATTTAGACGTTTTATGGACTCTTTTCTTTTTTCATCCGATAGGTTCGCATAGAAAAAATTACTTGCCTCCACAGCTTTTTTTATGATGGGTGTATTCGCCAACGTCAGAGTAGTTTTCACTTTTTCATAAAGAAGGTGATCAATGTCATCTGAAATCTCATCGGCAATGGATTTGGTGTACATCAACTGTGATTTTATAACCGAGTTATAGCTGATCTTGTATATCGTATATGATACTATGATCAAAACGATCATACCGGTTATCAAAATAACTAAAGAAAGTTTATTTGAAAACTTCATTACTACGACCTCCATCGGGGTTCAATTAGGCTGAATGACCCTTCAGAAACATCATAACGCAGTCACCGAAAAGAACAAGGTCGTTCAATTCGGAATCGATGACCGATTTCACAATATCCAGATTAGTACGCTGATAGTTGTGAATGACTGTATTGCGAAAATGAACCATGTTTTTAAGTTTTTTCGTCAAGCGCTGGTCAATCACATTTTTTTTCTGAAGCAGTTCAAAGCTTTCAGCGCTGGATGCGGGAATCCCCATCTTGTGCTTTTTAATAACGTGATTGGCAAGATCGATAGCCTGTTCACAGGCCCGGATCACATTGAGTATAGCCGCATCCTGTCTTGTGTAATCCGTCTCAAAACCATCTGGATTCTTTTGATACTCTTCTCGCGCCCGCTCCACGCAGAGCTGAATACTCTGAATTTTATTGATGACAATATCATTCATATCCTGTAAGCCCTCCCCGTTTCCATAAAGGCATCCAGAAGCTCCCGTCGCTCCTGATTGAGTTTTTGATAGTAGGACATCACCAGCATTTCAAATTCATCCACGGCATATTGGCTCGCACAGTATAGGAGCCGGCCGGTGGTGATGATTTCCTTCTGGAACACGGTCGACACCTGGCGGAGATTGACCAGATCAACATCTTTCCGCATATAATCCGCAAGAATTGCTCGACATGAACTCAGCGCCAGGGGGCTCATTTCTTTTGCTCCCGACGGCGGAAATAGCAGAGCAATATCGATATCGCTGTCCGGCCATTCGTCTTCAGTATCGTGTGAGCCGAAAATATATATGGCCTGCACATCGGGGTAGTTCTCAAAGATGATCCGAATAATCGCGTCTGGTCTGCTCATACCGCTATCCCCCGAGATCTCCATGGCGTCATTGCCGAAAACATTCACCATAACCTTATATTTAACTTGATACTCAGATACCGAAATTTTGGGGTCTTCTTAGAATGACACAAGAATTTTATGATATCAACAAGTTTGGCAAAAATTCCGGATTCTTCTTGCTTGAAAATCAATATTTCCTTATAGTTCCCGGTCGAAGATCAAATTTTCACCACACACCAGAGCCATCGAATATTTTCAAACCCCTTATCAATTCCCCGGGAGGTAACAATGCGTCGCAAACCCACAGTTCTTCTGATCTCCACCATGGACACCAAACACCAGGAAGCGGAATTTGTCATGGCCTGCTTGAAGGAAGCCGACGTGGATGTTTATACCATTGATGCGGGCATCATGGGTGAAAGCCCCATTCCCGTTTCCGTGAGCCGGGAGGAAGTGGCCCAATTGGGTGGGGAAACCCTTTCAAAGGTTCAGAACATGGGGCATGAAGGCCGGGCCCTGGCCGCCATGATTAAAGGCGCCATCCGCAAGGTTGAGCAACTTTATCAGGAGGGCCGTTTTGATGGCGTCTTCGGTCTTGGAGGGTCCATGGGCACCACCCTGGGGACGTCGGTCATGCGCACGTTGCCGGTGGGCGTCCCCAAAGTGATGGTCACCACCATGGGTTCGAGAAACACACGGGGGTTTGTGGGAACCAAGGACATCCTCATGCTGCACTCGGTTTGCGATCTGGCGGGGCTCAACCGCATTACGAATAAGGTTTTGCATAACGGGGCCATGGCCATGGCCGGAATGGTCCGATACCCGGCAGAAGCGCCCTTGAATGATAAACCACTGGTCCTGCTGTCGACCCTGGGGACCACAGAAACGTGTGTGAAAAAAATCCGCAGCCAGCTGCTGGCGGACGGCATGGAGCCGGTTGTTTTTCATACGGTGGGTGCCGGGGGACAGGCCATGGACGAAATGATCCAACACGAACGTCCATTTGCGGTTGTGGACCTGTCGTTACATGAAATCACAGATCACCTTTTCGGCGGAGACTATGATGCGGGGGCAGATCGGGGAAAAGCGGCTCTTTCGGCCGGTATTCCAACGGTTCTGGTGCCCGGGAATGCGGATTTTCTGGTTACAGGCCCACTGGAAGATGCCAGGAATAGGTTTCCCGGCCGTGCTTACCATGTGCACAACGCCGCCATAACCGCACTTTCCACATCTGACGAGGAAATGGCGTTTCTGGGCAAACACCTGGCCCAACTGTGCAACGAAGCAAAAGGCGCTTATCGCTTGCTGGTTCCCATGGGAGGGTTTTCGGCTTTTGATTCTGAAGGGGGGCCTCTGTGGAACCCTCAGGGCCGCCAGGTTTTTGTAGATCACCTGACGAAAAATATTTCGGGATCACAGGTGAAGATTCTGGATTGCCACATCAACGATCCCGAATTCGCTCTGGCGATCATTGAAAATATGCGTGAACTGACAGCGGGTTAGTACATCAAACTTTTTAACGACCCCTCAGTGGCCCTGGCCCTGAGGGGTTTTCTTGGATTTCTTATTTTGCTCTGGCTTTCGTCATCATAGCCGCTGCAAAGGCTTTGGCATCTTCCAGATCCGCCTCATCCGGATGGCCCACGGCACTTTGCGCTTCAAGGGCCCAGCCCCTGTGCGTCGCTTTCTTTAAAAGGGCATCAATGATACCCTGCTTGACAACACCGCGGGAGCCGAATGTCCCCATCACTTTCAGGCCCTTTGCCAGGCTGATGGCAGAATAAAAGGCTGTAATGGCCAGTTCACCGCCTCGGAGGGAACCATGGGTTGCAAAAAATGCGACCTTCATTCCTTCGGGTAAGCCCTTGACAAAGGTTTCCATTTTCGCGGGCAGCCCCATGGATTGAACAGGGAAGCCGCAGAAGATCAAATCATATTCGGATAGATTCGAAGCCTCTTCCGCCAGACAGATTTCTCTTTCGCTTTGCTCAATGGCATCATAGATGGCATCGGCCACTTTTTTGGTGTTTCCAGTATCTGAGTAGTAAGAAACCAGCGCTTTCATTGTTCGTTCCTCCCGGAAAAAAGTTGTGCAGCACGCCTTCAAGGGCGTGAACGGCCAAAATGGGTCCTTAGATCAATTATCGGATTCTGAAGTGAGTTCCCTCAGAATCTCGGCATTTTTCTGAATTCGCGCCTGGTTCTTCTTGAGGTTTTTCTTATTGCTCTTTGCTTTCCTGGCCCGTATGAGGCTGGTCTGTTTGCTGTTGGAACCCATATTGCGTCTCCTTGTTTTCTGTAAATTTTAATCGTGTAAATTAGCTTTCATTACGGCATTTGTCAACAACAAAATTTTCTTAGAAACATCGGAACAGCCATTGACAAATGGAGGCATTTATCTTAACACTCAAACAAAAAGGAGGAATAAAGCACATGAACAAACCATTTAAGAACATAACGGTCATCGGTACCGGTACCCTGGGTACGCAGATCGCACTTCTGGCTGGCAATGCTGGATACGCCGTCACCGCTTACGATTTGCGGAAGGATAGCCTGGGAGAAAACTTTGCCCGCCTTCGTTCCAGCATCGAAACCAAAGGGATTAAACCCTTTGTCCCCTGGAAACAACTGGAAAAGGTCAAAGGCCTCATTGATGAGACGACCGATCTTGATGAAGCGGTTCGAGATGCAGATCTCATCGTAGAGAGCGTGCCGGAGGATTTGAACATTAAACAGGCTGTTTTTAAAGAGCTTGGCGAAAAAGCCCCGCCCGAAACCATTTTTGCCACCAACAGCTCTTCCATGCCCGTATCCCTCATGGAAGAGAGCAGCGGAAGACCTGAGAAATGTCTCAATACCCATTTTTATGTGATCCTGGAAGGGATGAACATGGCGGATGTCATGGGGGGCACAAAGACCACCCCGGAAGTCCTGCAAAAGGGCGTTGACTGGGTTCGTTCCATGGGGTGCATTGCGCTGACCGTTAAAAAAGAACTGCTGGGGTTCTGCTTCAACCGGGTCTGGCGGGCCATCAAACGGGAAGGATTGTGGATGTGGGGAAACGGTTATGTGGATTTCAGGGATGTGGACCGGGCCTGGATGACGTTCACCGGAATGAAAATGGGGCCCTTCGGCATTATGGACGGCGTGGGACTGGACGTGGTTCGTGACATTGAAACGGTCTATTATAATGAATCAAAGGACCCCAAAGACAAACCGCCGCAGGCATTAACGGACAAAATTGACCGCGGCGAACTGGGGGTCAAAAGCGGCCAGGGGTTCTATACCTATCCGAATCCGGAATTCGCACAACCGGAATTTCTGGATTCAACAAAATAGCAAAGGGGATTGGCGCCTGGAATCTGAGCAACCCCGAGTTCATTTTCTTCTCCCAACACAGAGACGCCCGCCAAGGATGACCAATGCCGCCTGGCCTGCCCCCAGCCAAACCAGCAACAGGGGAATCAGGATGCCCCCCAGGGAAATCCACCAGATTGTCTTTTCCTCGTAATGGAGAAGACGATTTTTAATCTGTTGAATGGCTTCACTAAAATCAGACCCCAATGTCAGAACCTCCGCCAGGCCCTTGTCCATCCCGCCCACTTCCTGGTTCAGCTTTAAGAAAAGCTGTTCCGAATGGGGATCATGCTGCAGATCCAGCGCGGTCTGTCTTGTCTGCTCAAGCAGCCCGGTCAGTCGCCTGAGGGTCACTGAAGCCCCTTCAACCCGCTTCATCAATGCGCCATCCCGCACAAAGGTTTCTTCCGAAACCAGACCAGAAGCATTCACAAGGCCCAGCAAATGGTTCATGGCGACCACCGAAGTCACTGCAGAATCCACCAGGGCACGGGCTTTTGCCATTCTTTCCCTGACTTCCTGGTCCAGGGCACGGGAGAGATAATCCGCAAGGACTTTGTCTTCGGTTCCGTCCCCTTGAAGTTCACCCGCCCGTGAAACGGCGCTTTTCAGTTCGGAGCGCACATTTTCCACAGAAAGATTTATGGCGGTCAGACGGTCACGGATATCCCCTAGGACCTCCTCGGTGGAATCAAACGCCTCTCCAACAAATCGAATCAAGTGTTTTTTCGTCCCCCCCGTCTCATAAATCGCAACAACACAGGCGAGCACCCCCACGATGCCGATCAACATCAACAAAACACCACTGAGCCTTCTAAGCAGTATCATAGCGTGGCACCTCCCAGAACCAAATGATCCTTTCGAATCAGGGCCTGACGCGTTTATCCGCAAAAGAAGCCATCTGCTCCGCCTGCCTCAAATATTTGCCAATTTCAATGGCCTCGTCTCTCTCCATAAGCACCACGGAACCAAAAACTTCGTTCTTCTTCACCCTGACTTTAAAATCACGGCCCTGTTTCGAAGAAAAATTCACCGCACAATTGTGGGAGGTAAGGGTATCTGAAGAGGATGGGTCGTCAGTCTTTTTCTGCGACTGATAATATTCTTCTGTCTTTTTCAACAGTTCCCCAATCGCATTGGCTTGTACAGGAGAGACTGTCAGTGCACACAAGGGAATCGATATACGACCGAAAATAACCACAAGGGCCTCTGGGGTCTTCTGAATTTCCATGGTCGTACCACCGACCATAGTCCTTGCCACATGCCAGGTAAACGTATAATCCTTGATGACAAACTCCTCGGCATGAGCGGATATTACGAACATCCCCATAAAAACCATACAAGCCAACAACATAACTTTTTTCATTTAAAAATATCCTCCTTTTGATTAAATTTTTGCCGAGGCCCTAATTTCATACAGGCAGTTTTTTTCGTCGGGAGTATGGCTCCCTGTTTGCTCCGGCATTTAAGAAAGTCTCTCGCTGATGTGATTGGGCCATCATGGGTTACTCTCCAGGCCTTGGACATCTCATTTCTTGACCACCTTCTGAGCCTTTGCCATTTCATCTTTTGTGGTCCATCCACCGCCCAGGGATTTGTACAGTTTAACATAACCATTCAGGTATTGCTGCTTCAACTGTGACAGTTCCAGTTGGGCTGAAAACAGAGCACGCTCCGTCTCCAGAACCTCCAGATAAGTGCTGACCCCTTTGTCGTATCGGAGCTTTGCCAATCGATAGGCATTTTGGGCGGCCTTTTCTTTTCTTTTAACGGCCGCCATTTGTTCTTTGAAGGTATCAATTTCCACCAGGGAGTCCTCAACCTCTTTAAAGGCGGTCAGCACCGTATTTTCGTAAGAATACAAAGCCTCTTTGGTTTTCGATTCCTCAATTTCAACACGCCGGACATTCTTGTAAAACTCAAAAATAGGTCCGAACAGACCCCCATTGACCGACCAGGCGCCGCCCTGGGAGACAATTCCCATGAGCTCACTGCTGGCAAGGCCCAGCATACCGGTCAATGAAATGGCCGGAAAACGCATGGCCTCGGCCACCCCGATGTTGGCGGTCTGCGATTCCAACAGATACAGGGCCTGCACAATGTCCGGCCGCCGTTCCAGAAGGGCGGACGGGAGGCCCATGGGGACCTTTGGCGGCGCTGTTTCAAGGTTTAGCTCTTTACCCGTTTTGATGGGCTCGGGGAGCTTTCCCAACAAAATACTGATGGCATGTTCCGTCTGGGCCACCGACCGTTCGTACTGGGGTATGGCGGCCGCGGCAATCTCTTTCTGGATCTGGGCCTGGTTCACATCCAGCTCGGGAATAATCCCCCGATCAAACCGTTTTTGAATGATGTCAAGGCTCTCCATTCGGGATTCAAGGGTATCTTTGGATATCTTCACCCGCTGGTGAAAATCCAGCAGCAGATAATAAGATCCCACCACTCCCGAGATCAGCCCGATCTGAATCGTCCTGAGCCCATACTCCGACGCGATCAGTTGCGCCCTGGCTGACTCCGTGGCCCTGCGAAACTTGCCCCAGAAATCCAGTTCCCAACTGAGCGTAGGCCCCGCATAGTAATTGCTGTTCCGGGTATCGGACCTTGAGCCACCGGCAAAATTGCCCGTTCCCGCGCCGGCTTCTATAAAGAAGCCGGGATATTGATCGGCCTGGGTAAAACCCAAATAAGCACGGGCCTGTTCCACCCGGGCTGCCGCAATTTTCAAGTCCTTGTTGTTTGAGAGCGCCTGGCTTACAAGGGTGTAGAGGACGGGATCATCAAACAATTCCCACCATTTCAGGTTGATCATGGTTTCCCTTGGGATTTTATCAAACCGGTAGTTCTTGGGCGTCTCCACCACCGGGGGTTTAAAATCCGGCCCCATGGCGCACCCTGAGACAATCAAAAATACTAATATGCCTAACCCGAATAAACCGGAAAAGCGACTGAAGAAGAAAGTCTTTCCCATTCGATGTTCGATGTTGGATGTTCGATGTTCGACGTTCATCTTTTTCAGACCCCACCCTTCTGAAAGTCACGCTTCTTTTCATAACGGGCAATCTTACCGACCAATACAAACAGCATGGGATAAAAGAAAACCCCCAGCAGTGTGGCCAGGGTCATCCCTCCCAGCAGGGCCATACCCATAACCACCCTGGCTTCCGAGCCGGCGCCCGTGGCGACCACCAGTGGCAACACCCCTAAGATGAAAGAAAAGGCTGTCATCAATATGGGTCGAAACCGCAATTTTGCAGATTTCACCGCCGCATCAAACAGGGAAAGGCCCTTATCGAACTCCAGCTTGGCAAACTCCACGATGAGGATGGCGTTCTTGGCCGCCATGGCGATCAACATCACTAATGCGATCTGGGCAAAAACATTAAGTTCATAGCTCTCACTGTACATACGCGCCACATACAGGGCAAGGAATGCACCGAAGATGGCAAAGGGGGTTCCCAGTAGAATGCTGAAGGGCAACGACCAGCTTTCATACTGGGCCGCCAGAATCAGAAACACGAAAACCAGGGAAAAAATGAAGACCATGGACCCGGTACCGGCGGATTTTTTCTCCTGAAAGCTCATATTGCTCCATTCATACCCCATGCCGGCCGCCAGCACTTTGGCTGCGGTTTCTTCCAGAGCGGCCATGGCCTGGGCGGAGGTAAACCCCTTGGCCGGGGAGCCTGTCAGCTCCACGGAACGGTACAGGTTGTAACGGTTGGTATAATCCGGCCCCACGATGTTCTCTATGTTGACAAAGGCGGACAGGGGAACACTCGTTCCCTCGCTATTGTTGACGTAGAACAGTTCCACCTGGTTTTCCTTGAGCCGATACTGAGGTTCAGCCTGGACATACACCTTGTAGAGTCTTCCAAAACGATTAAAATCATTTACATAGGAGCCACCCAGGAAGGCCCCCAGGGTGTTGTAGATATCGTTCAGGTTGATCCCTGCTTTCAAGGCCTTGTCTTTGTTGATTTCGATGTAGCGTTGGGGCACTGTGGCCCTGAAGGTTGTGAAAATAGAACCGATCTCAGGGCGTTGCGAGGCCTCCTGGATGAACTGGACGGCCTGATCCATCAAGTAGGCCGGCGTATTCCCTCGCTTGTCCTGAATCATCAGCGTAAATCCGGAACCGCTGCCCAGGCCTGGAATGGCGGGGGGGCCGAATGCAAACACCTGGGCCTCATTGACACCAAAATAAAACTCCATATTCAACCGCGCCACCACTTCCCTGGCGGTGGCCTCACGCAGGCCCCAGTCCTTTAAGGACACGAAAATAAAACCCGAATTGGAACTCATGCTGTTGGACAACAGGCTGAATCCGGCAGCCGTTGTGATAAACTTCACTTCCGGCTGATTTTTGATGATTTCTTCCACCTTACGGGAAACCGCATCGCACCGCTGAAGAGACGCCGCATCGGGCAGTTGGATATTCACCATGAGATATCCCATGTCTTCTTCGGGCATGAACCCGCCCGGCACCATCTTTCCCAAAAATCCCATGGCCACGGAAATAATCAGAATAAACACGACACCGATGGAAATTTTCCGTGCAATAACCTTCGTAAAGCCGATATATGCGTTGGTGGATTTGTCAAAAACCTTGTTGAACAATCTGAAAAAAGCACCCAACGGACCCCGCATGGGTTTCCGCTTTCTGAGCAGCAAGGCGCACAAAGCCGGACTCAGGGTCAAAGCATTCACCGACGAGAACAATACCGATACTGCGACTGTTATGGCAAATTGTTGATAGAGGCTGCCGGTGATGCCGCCCATGACGGCCACCGGAATAAATACGGCCACCAATACCAGAGTGGTGGCGATCACGGGGGCCGTCACCTCATCCATGGCTTTCATGGTGGCGCTTTTAGGGTCCATTCCGCTTTCGATATGGTTCTGAACCGCTTCCACCACCACAATAGCATCATCCACCACAATACCGATGGCCAACACCAGCCCCAGAAGCGACAGGACATTGATGGTGAAGCCGATGATGGGAAACACAATAAACGCCCCCACCAGGGAAACGGGAATGGCGATGGTGGGAATCAGCGCCGCCCGCCAGTCCTGAATAAAGATGAAAACCACCAGGATCACAAGCGCCAGGGCGATAAAGAGGGTTTCAATAATTTCATCAATGCCTGCCGTGATGGCCAGGGTGGTATCCAGGGAAATATCGTAGCGAAGACTTTCGGGAAAAGATCCGGCAAGTTCCTCCATGGTCTGTCTGACTTGCCGGGCCAGGTCCACCGCGTTCGAACCGGGGGCCTGGTACACGCCGATCATGGCGCATGCTTTGTCATTGAGCCGGGTAAAAGCGTTATAAGTTTCAACGCCCAGTTCCACCTTTGCCACATGCTTGATCTTGACCTGGGCCCCATCCTCGGTGGTGCGAATCACCACTTCACCGAACTGCTTTTCAGACTGCAGCCGCTCCGGCAGCCGCACCGTGTAGGTAAACTCCGTTCCCG
>CAZPQA010000052.1:0-22496 GCA_964588535.1 uncultured Desulfobacteraceae bacterium | reverse complement strand
GGCCCTGTTTGCTCAGAGCATTCCCCAGATTATACTGTGCTTCCACATAATCAGGCTTAATCCGCAGGGCCTGGAAAAAATGTTCGATAGCTTCTTCTGTCCGACCCTGCTTGTCCAAAGCAACACCCAGGAAATTGTGTGCTTCCACATAATCAGGCTTAATCCGCAGGGCCTGGAAAAAATGTTCGATGGCTTCTTCTGTGCGGCCCTGTTTGCTCAGAGCATTCCCCAGATTATACCGTACTCCCACATAATCAGGTTTAATCTGCAGGGCTTGTAAAAAATGTTCAATAGCTTCTTCTGTCCGACCCTGCTTGTTGAGAGCAACGCCCAGGTTGTTGTGTACTTCCGCATAATCAGGCTTAATCCGCAGGGCCTGGAAAAAATGTTCGATGGCTTCTTCTGTCCGACCCTGCTTGTCCAGAGCAGCGCCAAGGTTGTTGCGTGCTTTCTCATAATCAGGCTTAAACCGCAAGGCTTGTAAAAAATGTTCAATAGCTTCTTCGGTGCGGTCCTGCTTGTTCAGAACATTGCCTAAATTATAGTGTCCTTTCGAATAATTAGGCTTAATCCGTAAAGCTTGTAAAAAATGTTCGATGGCTTCTTCTGTGCGATCTTGCTCGTCCAGAGCTATACCCAGGTTGTTATGTGCGATGTGATTGTTGGAAGTGAATCTGAGATTATGCTCGAAGAGGGTGATACTGTTTTCCCAGCATCCGACTTGTTTCCATGTCACCGTCATCAAAACAAGCAGCAAACAGGCCACTGATGCTGAAAGCCATATTTTGTGGTAACTCCGATTTTGGCAGATATGGGGAACACCCCAGGCGAAAACCATGAACAGGCCAATCAGCGGCACATAAGCAAAGCGGTCAGCCATGGCTGGCCACAAGCCCGTCTGAACCAACCCCAATACCGGCACAAATGTTCCCAGAAACCACAGCCAGCCAATGATAAAGTAGGGTGCCCTTTGAATTGATCGAATCGCGATGACAGATACACCTACAAGAAGAAGCGATGCACCAATGGTTTCCCAGGCCGGGATCATGCGGGGATATGGATAGAAGACGGTCAGACCCTGCGGCCAAACCATATCGCCAATGTATTTTACATAAGAAACCAAGGCATTGGCAATCCGGAGATCCATCGGCACCGATGATGACAAGCCCTGAACGGATAAAGAAGACAAAGCGACTGAAAGGCCAGACAGGATAAAAAAGGGAATTTTCTCCACAATCAGGTGAAAAGGGGGAAATCCTTTAAATCCTGATATTACTGTTTTGGTTCGCCCTCCGTTTCCATTTATGCTTAGTTGCCCGTAGGAAAAACGTTTTAGAGGCCAATAATCCAGCAACAGAAGTACAAATGGCAATGTCACCAGCATCGGTTTTGTCAAGAGGCCCAATACATACAGCAAAAAAGTTAGCAGATATCTATAAAAGGCCGGCTTCTTGGTATAATAAACATAGCTCAGCATGGTAAGCATCCAGAAGAAAGTGCTTAGAACATTCTTACGTTCGGCCACCCACGCCACAGAGTCCACGTTTATAGGGTGTATGGCAAAAAGCGTAGCCAAAAGCATGCTTCTCCAAAAAGCCTCGGTCATCCATTTGAAGACCATGAAAAGCAAGAGACTGTTTGCCATGTGAAACAACAGACTGGTCAAATGGTGTTTTCCAGGTTGCAACCCGTACAGTTGGCAGTCCAGAGCATGGGAAAGCCAGGTGACCGGGTGCCAATAAGTATTCTCTTTTTTTGAAAAACTGAAGGCCCAAATGACACTCTTTAATGTTAACCCCTCCTGAATATGTGGATTTTCGGTCACGTAAAGATCATCATCAAAGTTCACAAAATGATAGCCTTGAACCGGCCAATAAACAGCAAGGGTAATAACCACGAGAAACAGACATCCCCATACATCACGATATTTGATGAAAAATGCCTTCCCTCCACTATACGGTCGGGATTTGTTCATAGGACCTCACGAAACTGAGCATTGGTTCAGTTGAATAGGCGTTAAAAGCATTTTAAGTTAAACAAATTATATCAATTGTGCGCTGAAAAGTTTTTCGGCGGTGAGACCGCTTTCCATCACCCCTAAGCTGACCTCAAGCACCTCTTTGGTGGTAAAGTGAACTCTTACGAAATTGTGGATTACCCAATAGATGTTCAAAATGCGTTGAAGGATTGTTTCAGATTTGGCATAGGTGTTTGTTTTTTTTCTGTATGGAGAGCATTTCCGGCACATTGCACTATTATTGGCTTCAACGTGGTTGGCGTGTGTTTCCTCGTCTGAAATAACATTCGAGGTTTCAGGGCGTTGTGGCATGTTGTCTGATACTTTGGCCTCTCCAACCCTTTTTTATGCGCTTGAGAGCCTTTGTTTTTCACCCTGACCGTGACTCTTTTTTTCAACGTTTTTCGAGGTCGACCTGGTTTACCGGTTCGCGAAAGTTCATGGCATATTTCAAAGAGAATGTTGCCATATCGTCGTTCCCCATCTGTCAGAAGGGTTACGTCTTCGGTTTGGTCGACAAGTTCTACCATGGTCTTGATGGCTTTTTTGAAAAGGGACCTATCCTTTTTGCCGCAGCTTATTTCCCAAATGAATCGACTGGCTCTATCCATGAGGACAATCGTCCATCCCGAAGATTCTTCAGGGGGAACATTTTTATGAACTTTCGTATAAAATTCATCGCCTTCAATGACCATTTGGATATACGCATGTGCCAGTGAATAGATGAATAAAGCACGATACAAATTAGAAAACTTTTGTTCCCAGAAAAGCAGGGTATTCTTGGCAATACTAAAAACCCTGCAAGTTGCTTTTTTATAGAAAAATTTATTGTTTAAATGAATTCTTTATTTCTATAGCCTGATGGAATTTCCCCCAAAATATTAGGGGAACATATATAATTACTAAGGGATTATATTTTACCCATTTACTAACAATAAAACCAGTATAAAGCACTGCAAGAGGAAAAATATAAAAATATGCCGTAATAAAATTTTCAGGCATCAAAAGAGAGTAGTCCATTTTCATCTCTGTACGCATTTTCCTCGCATGCCGACCCCAATTTTTATTATGGTCAATAAACCCTTCATAAGTATTTCTATCACAATGCTCAATCTTCAAATAGGAAGCAAAATATATTTTTAAACCCATTTTTAATGCCCTGAAACAAAATTCAGCATCTTCTCCACCAATTTTTAGTTTTTCATTTAACCCTCCGATTTTTTCAAATGTCTTTTTTTTAATTAATAGATTGTTGGTCGGCAAATGTAATTTTTCTATATAACCGCTTTTGCTGTTTGGGATAGATGTCCACCATGAGCAGAACATATCCGCCTTACTGTATATGGTGTTCCCAAGACCTATTATACCGCCGCCATACATATCAGAAGGAATTTCCGCAAAAAGTTTTAAGAACCTAGAAATCCAATCAACAGGTGTAATGGTATCTGCATCGAGAAATACAATTATTTCTCCATCTGCTTTCTTCACACCATAATTTCTGCTGAAAGATGCACCTGAATTTTCAGGATTTTTAAAAAATCTTATTTTTTTATTTTCAATAGAATTCACTTCATTTTCAGTATTGTCATCTGAACAGTCATCAACTATTACAATTTCAAAGTCATCATAATCATTAGCCAAAACGGAAAATAAACACTCTCCTATTGTTTTTTCTGCATTATAAGCAGGAATTATAACACTTACTTTCATTGTGAAATACTCCTTGGGACTAATTTTGGATATTGAAGAGGATTCAAAAAGAAATTGTCAATCATGTTACAGTTGTGATGACAATAACAGTCTTTTCTCTTTATTTTTTTTCTCATATTTTCAGCTTTATCTGACTTAAGTATCACATTAAGTTTTTCTTCTCTCAGATTTCCAAAAGTATCGAGCATTTCACAGAAGGAAATATCACCATTCGAATATACGACCAGATGATATTTATTGGCAAAGCATTTTGGATATTGTTTTTTGTTTTTTATTACCTTCAGACTCGTCTCATACATTCTTCTTTGGTATTGTTGCAGGATTTTCATATCAAAACCCCGAACTCCGTAATCATACGTCGACCACACGTCAAAAACTTTATTTTTTATTTTACATAATTTATTATACGAGGGCAAAGAAAAATCCGAGTTTCTAGGTTTTCCCCGCAAAAAAATTATTGAATGAAATTCCACATTCATTTTTCTGACAAACTGCATAAAATCAATCATTTCTCCATAATTAGCATTACATAAAACAGTGTTTACTTTTACTCGCAGTCCTTCAACATCCTTTAAAGCTCTCACTGTTTCTATCGCATTATTAAATGCTCCTCTGTTTCTAATTGAATCATTTGTATCCTGAAACCCGTCTATAGATACACTAATACTCAGTTCCGCATTCACTGCGCTTATAATCTCTTTTGTCTGAGAATAAATTAAGTTAGGATTAAACCCATTAGTTGGAATACCTATACTCTTTGTATTAAATATGCTGCAAATATCCGGCAAATCATTTCTCAAAAACGGTTCTCCACCGCTAATATCAAGCCATATGATCTTATCTAAACATTGTGCCATTTCATTTATCTCTGATAATGATATTTCATCTTCCTTTTCAGCTTCCCCAAAATCTACAAAACATGTTTTACACCTGAGGTTGCATCTATTGGTAACGTGTAAAATCAGATGGACAGGACATTGACTAAACAGTATGGATTCTATTATTCTTCTTTTCATTTCCATTCACTCTGCAAATCATAAGTTCCGTGACGTTTTAACTTCCTTTTAATCCCGGATAGTCATCACCCACAATATTATTAAGAGAGTCATCTCCAAAACCTTCTTCATTGAGATTATAAAGATAGCCGATACTTCAGGTTCAAGCCCTATTACCCGAGGCCTATACCATCAGCTTTTAGTGCGTTTGTTGACGCTATAGCAATTTTCATCTCAAAGGGCTCTCAAAGCGAGCTTGTTATCCCACGCTTTGAGCTGATTTTCCAGAATTTCACGACTCATCAGAAAACCTTCAGCTTTCTTATGGCAAAGAAACACATTTTCATAAGCAGAAGTCCGTGTCTGAATCGGCTGATCTGGGATTCACCATACTGCCTTGCCCTGTAACGGATAGGTATTTCAATAATTTTAAGATTGAGTTTTGAGGCACCGAAGAGAAGATCAAAATCACCAAAAGGATCAAAATCACCGAAATAGTGCCGGTTTGCAGCAATTGCCATATAGTTTTCGCGGCTTATGACTTTTGTACCGCAAAGAGTGTCTTTGATTCTCTGGCTCAGGAGCCATGAAAACGCAAGACTGAAAAACTTGTTTCCCAGCATGTTCAGAAAGCGCATAGCTTCTTCTTCCATCGGATAGACAAGCCTGGAGCCGTTTATAAACTCTCCTTTCCCTGATGCCAGGGCATTGTAAAACTTGGGAAGTTCTTCGGGAGGCACAGTGAGATCCGCGTCCAGAATCATCAAAATATCCCCCCGGGCTTGTTCAAAGGCTTTGCGCACAGCATCTCCCTTACCGCTACCTTCCTGAATAAGAAATTTGATATCTTTATCCGGAAAAAGCCCCATAACCCTTCTTATTTCAGCAGGGGTTCCGTCAGTAGAATGACCGTCAATGAAAATAATTTCCGTATGAGAACCCAGATCAGGAAGCCTTCTTGCCGCATTTTCTATGTTGCCCTTTTCATTCTTGCACGGGATTATAACTGAAACGCTTTTTTCCGGTACAGGTTTTTCTTCAAGCGGCCTTGCAACAATATAATTAATGAGGCAAAGTTTGTTGATCAAAGGGAGGCTGCCTATAAAATCTACAATTTTATGCAGAAGCGGAATCTTTTTTGGAAATATAAGCCTTCTTTCCTCCTTAATGGTATCAAATCCCGAAAGAAACAGGAGGTTTTCAATATCCTCGGGAGAAAGCCAGTTTCCTGTATTTGTGGGGGTTTTCAGGTTGAAGCGCTCCGCAAGCTTCAAAGCAGGTTCCCACAAAAAGTTATAATAGGAAACGATGACCCTTGTATGGCTTGAACAGAAAGCCTTTAGATTTTCAAAGGTTTTTTGTATATCCTCAAGGTGGCCGACAAGGTCGGACATAATGATGTAGTCAAATTTTTCCTTGGCATTCCAGGTTAAAGGGTCTTCAGCATTCCCTTGCACGAAATCAATATTCGGAAATGCACCTTTTGCAAGAACAGTCATTTCGGCGCTGATATCTATTCCCAAGCCGTGTGAAGGCTTTAAGGCGGCCAGAAGCTCCCCAGTTCCTGATCCCAGTTCAAGCACTTTTCTGTTTTCAGGAACAAGAAAACGGAAAAAGGCCTCAATAGACTCGTGGTAATAATAATTACGCTTTTTCCATGCCCGTCTTTTGGGCGCTATTTCATCGAAATGATGTTGTAAATCTGCCATATGAAACCATCGAAGAGATAAACAGGTGAAGAGATGAGTATCGAAAACCACATCCCCTACAAAATCGAAAATTTTATACCATGAGTTTCATTCTACGTCATCGAAATCGCCATTTTCAGTTTTATGGCCCGGTCTTTTACCACAATAACAGCATTAATGGTCTCGAAAAATGAAATCAGCCTAAAATATTTCCTACAGCATGTCATAAGGATCCACATCCACCAAAAATTGCACCCGGTTTTTACCCGGCATCTGATCAAATACTTTTTCCGCTTCCTGGAGAAAGTGTTTCAGCAGGGACCCGCTCTGGCACTTGATCAGCAATTGCCATCGGAATTTTTTCTTCAGTCGCGCCATGGGTGCCGCAACCGGGCCCAGTAGCTGAATTTCCTTTCCCCGGGTGGGCCAGTTTTTCAGCATCTCTTTTAACCGCAACCCCAGTTCGCGCACCGTTGCACCGGTTTTTGTGGGATCGTTACCCTGAAGTTTCAGGCAGGCCAGGTTGGAAAAGGGGGGATACTGCAGCTTCTCGCGCAGATGTTTTTCCTTTTTAAAGAAGAGATTGAAATCGTGCTTCACTGCTGTTTGAATGACATAATGTTGGGGATTGAAAGTCTGTATGATGACCCGGCCTTTGTGGTTTCCCCGTCCCGCCCTCCCGGCCACCTGGCTCAGAAGCTGAAAAGTCCTCTCCCCCGCCCTGAAATCCGGAAACCCCAGGGACAAATCCGCCGCAACCACCCCCACCAGGGTCACCTTTGGAAAATCATACCCCTTGGTGATCATCTGTGTGCCCACAAGGATCTGGGTTTTTTCGCTGGCGAATTCTTTCAGGATATTGCTGGCGGCCCCCTTTTTCCGGGTGGAATCCGTATCCATGCGGGAGATGCGAGCGTCAGGGAAAAGAGCGTTCAATTCGACTTCCATCTTTTCCGTTCCGAATCCAAAGGGTTTCAGGCTGTGGCCCCCGCAAGCTTTACACGACACGCCCGGCGGGGACGTAAAACCGCAATAATGGCAAACCAGGCGGTTTAAATTAAGATGAAAGGTCAGCGATACATCACAGTTGGGGCAGCGCAGGGCCTGGCCACATGATCTGCACAGAAAAATCTGATGAAATCCCCTTCGGTTCAAGAATAAAATCGATTGGTTACCCCCATCCAGGGCTTCCCGAAGGGCTTTTTGAAGGGTGGGGCTGATCATGGGCTCTTTGCCACTGGCATCTTTGGCATTTCGCATGTCCACAATTTCCATGCCGGGCATGGGCCGCTGTTCCACCCGTTCCGGCATGGAAAGCAGTTGGTATCGTTCGGTTTTGGCATTTTGAAAAGACTGGACGGACGGGGTGCCGGATCCCAGAACCACCACTGCGCTTTCAAGGCGTGCCCGCACCACGGCTGCGTCCCGGGCGCAATAGGGGGGTCCGGCATGCCCAGACTGCACATAGGCGGTATCATGCTCCTCATCCACGATGACCAATCCCAGCCGCGGCAGGGGCGCGAACAGGGCTGAACGGGCGCCGATCACCAGATCCACTTCTCCTGCGACCATTCGGGACCACTGGTAACGTCGTTCACTTTTGCTCAGCCCGCTGTGGTATAGGGCCATCCGTTCCCCCAGCCGCGCTCTAAAAACCCCTTCCAGATAGCCGGCCAGGAGAATTTCAGGGGCCATGAGAATCGCCTGCCGGCCCGATTGCACCACGTGTTCAACGGCTCTGTTATAGACCTCGGTTTTGCCACTTCCCGTGACACCATAAAGCAAAAATGAACCAAAAGTTCCCTGGTCCAACCGATTGTTGATCTGTACTAAAGCCTTACGCTGATACGGATTCAGAGGGTGCGGTCCAGCGGGCGGCATTGCTCCCGGTTTTTCCGGCTCTTTGCGCACCGATGTCATATGGCGCGCCAGAATGCCTTTTTTCCGAGCCCTCTTCAGACGGTTCTCCACCCGGATCCACCCCTTTTCCTGAAGGGGATGGATCTTTTTCATGGGCCAGGGAAGTTTTTTCCCGGGATTATTGCAGATCCAGCGCAATACGCGAATTTCATCCGAATCAAAGAGCCGCCCATCAAGAAAAGTTTTTCCCTTTTTCGTGAGCCTTGCGGATTTAAAGCGGTCCCCGGGAAGAGAGGAATGGATTACCATGCCCAGTGGATGATGGTAATAATCAGCGAGCCATTCAAAAAATGGGACCATCTGCCGGTGAAAGAGTCGGCTCGGATCCAGAAGATCCTCAATTTCCTTCAAATCACGGCCGGGTTTTTCCAATACCGTTTTAACCACATAACCGGTCACACGACGACGGCCTAGCGGCACCCGGACACGGCTGCCGATATGAACCAGCGATTTTAGGCTTTCAGGAACAGCGTACAGAAAGGTTTCCTTGACGGGCGCCGACACGGCCACGTCCAGGCAGGAAAAAGGTTCAGGGGCGGTGTTTTTTGTCATCCCGCATCCTTCGGACCTGGTTGATGACGGCCCCTGCCGCCGCTTCAATCTCCGCATGGGAATTGCGCCTTCCCAGACTGAACCGCAACGCTCCCATGCCGACTCTTTTGGAGACCCCCATGGCCGACAGCACATGGGAGAGGGTCACGCTTTGATCATGACATGCGGCCCCGGCGGAAGCCATGAGGTGGGGGATTGCGGAAAGTATTCGTCCCCCTTCAAGGCCGGGAACAGAGACATTGAAGGTATTGGGGAGGCGCCCCTGTTCAGGGCCGTTTAAAACCAGGTCCTCGATGCCGTCAAAAAGAAGCGCCTGCAATCGATTCCTGAGGTCGGAGATCTTTTTCTCATCACGGGAAAGCCGTTCCCGGGCCACCCGGCATGCGGCCCCGAGACCCACCGTCAGGATGGTGTTTTCCGTTCCGGCCCGCCTTCCGTCTTCCTGGCCGGCTCCGTGCATGAGCGGTGTGAGGGAAAGGCCCTCACGCATGTAAAGGGCGCCCACACCTTTGGGGCCGTATAGTTTGTGGCCCGCCACACTCAGAAAATCCACCCCCAGGTCCCCCACCTGGACAGGGATTTTTCCCACGGCCTGGGCTGCGTCCGTATGGAGCGGGATGTTATGATTCCGGGCGATTTGAGCGATTTCCCGGATGGGCTGAAGGGCGCCGGTTTCATTGTTGGCGAGCATGATGCTGATCAGCCCGGTATCGGGCAAAATGGCCTTTTGAACCTGATCCGGGTCTATGAGACCTTTTTCGTCCACTGGAAGAATGGTCACGCGAGCCCCGAGTTCACTCAAAAAAAGCGCCGGATTCAGAATTGCCGGGTGTTCGATTGCGGATGTAATCAAATGAAATCTCTCAGGATACCTGAAATCAACAAGCCCTTTGAGGACCATATTGTTGGATTCTGTGCCCCCTGATGTGAAAATGATTTCATGGGCCCCGCAACCCAAAAGCGCTGCCACCTCTTCCCGCGCACGCATAACCCCGTGGTTTGCCCTTACGCCCAATGAATGGGAACTGGACGGATTGCCGAAATGTTCCGCCATAAAGGGTGCCATGGCGGAAACGGCCTCCGAAGCGATGGGCGTCGTGCCGTTATGATCCAGGTAAATGGGATGTCCTAGAACCGATTCCGTCATGGAAACCGCCTTTCCACAAAAAATCAGGCGCATCATATCCAGGGTTTGTATGAAACATCAAATGCGCCAATTGATAACCCTTTATAGGCTTTTTAGAATAAATTTTGCCAATTGACAACATATTACACAAATGATAGATATCACTCTGAGGATTGGCGCTGCCGATACCTGAGGATATCTCACCAAAATTGCAAAACCGATTGGCATCTGTGTGGAGAAAAAGCAAATATGCAATCCGTAAGAATTCTGGGGACGGGGTCTTATGTGCCGCCAAAAGTTCTGTCCAACTTTGATATACAGAAAATGGGCCTGGAAACCTCCCATGAATGGATCGTCAAAAGAACCGGCGTCAGCCAGAGAAGAATCGCTGAGCCCCATGTGACAACCTCTGATCTGGCCCGGGAAGCGGCGCTTAAAGCCTTTGATATGGCCGGTATGACAGCCAGCGAGGTTGACCTCATCCTTGTGGCCACCATTACGCCTGATACCTGCTGCCCCTCCGCCGCCAACTGGCTTCAAGCCAAACTGGATGCGCCTCAGGCCATCACGTTTGATATTACGGCGGCCTGTTCCGGTTTTATTTTCGCCCTTAACGTGGCGGAGCAATACTTGAGGACGGGTGCCGCCCGGACGGTTCTGGTGGTGGCTTCCGAAGTGATGACCCGGACCCTGGACTGGACGGACCGGAACTCCTGTATCCTCTGGGGCGACGGGGCCGGCGCTGCCGTGCTGAAGATGGGGGATGCGGGTCCTGAAATTTTATCCACCCACCTTCACACGGACGGTCACAATGGTCAGGACCTTTTAATGCCCGGGGGAGGCTCCAAAACCACGCCCATCTCCCATGAGAGCGTGGATGAAAAGCGCCATGTGCTCCAATTGATTGAAGCCAACGCCAGTTTCAGGGTGGCGGTGAGGCATTTTGTTGACACCATCAAGGAAGCGGCCCGGCATAATCAGGTGGATGTTCACGATATAGACTGGTTCATTCCCCACCAGGCCAATTTACGCATGTTCCAATCCATGGCCAAGAGCTTGAAATTGCCAATGGAAAGATTTTATGTCACCCTTAACAAATACGGCAACATCTCTTCTGCCTCCTGCGCCATCGCTTTTGATGAAGCGGTTCGGGACGGCAGCATCCAGAAAGGACATCTGGTCTGCCTTCCGGTGTTCGGTGGCGGGCTCACGTGGGGCAGTGCGCTGGTCCGCTGGTAAATAGTATTTTAGGAAGAGGGAATCTATCACAATGATCCTTCAAGCGCTGGAAAAGGCCGGTATCGGATTTGAGGCCGGGTCCAAAGAATTTAATGAAAATTGCCCGACGCTCGTTATGATCCATGGCGCCGGAGGACGTGCGCAGGTCTGGCGCAATCAGGTTCACCCTCTGAAATCATCCCTCAATACGCTGGCCATTGATCTGCCGGGCCGCGGAAAAACCGCCGGGAACGCCAGGGGCACCATCGATGCGTATGCCCAATGGTTGGTGGAAATTCTCGAAGCATTTTTCCCCGAACCCCCTTTTCTCATGGGCCATTCCATGGGTGGCGCCATTGTTCAAATGGCGGCATTTGAAAGCCCTTCCTTGATGAAAGGGATCATTTTGGCGGGCACCGGCCCCCGCCTGGGTGTGGCGCCGGCGTTTCTGGACGGCCTGTTAAGTAATTTTGATAACATTATTGATACCGTCATGGGTTACGCCTACGCCCCGGAAGTGGACCACCGACTTGTTACAGAGGGTGCGGCCCTTATGAGGGAATCCGGAGTTACCGTTGTTCACGGGGATTTCATGGCTTGCGACCGGTTTGATATGCGAGACCGGGTCGCACAAATCACCCATCCCACGCTTATCCTTTGCGGGGAGAAAGACCAATTGACGCCGCCCGCACTTTCAGAGAAACTGTGCGGGGCAATTCGGGGAAGCCGGTGTGAAATTGTCCCTTCAGCCGGTCATATGGTCATGATTGAAAGCCCGAAAGTTTTTAACAAAACTGTGCTGGATTTTATCCTGGAGGCTGAACGCTGACCCCGGGCCCCGTCATGAAAAAATTATCGTTATTCAGTGCGTTTCCCCCCCGCCTAAAAACCCCGGAACCCGTGGGCCTTACGGCCTGTCCCGATTGCGATCTGCTCTTAAAAGACGCCAAAGGGTTCGAAGGGGTACCGCTGGGCCAAAAAAGTCGTTGCCCCCGTTGCGGCAGTGTCCTTTATTCTCCCAGGAAAAACACGGTTGAAAGAACCTTTGCCTTGAGCCTGACGGGGCTGATCC
Organism: uncultured Desulfobacteraceae bacterium; assembly: GCA_964588535.1. Classification (GTDB taxonomy): domain Bacteria; phylum Desulfobacterota; class DSM-4660; order Desulfatiglandales; family Desulfatiglandaceae; genus NaphS2. Next base: position 10,198 of record CAZPQA010000052.1, on the reverse strand, counting down.
TTTTTTTTCCTGCCATGCTGCTGCCCGTCATGACATTGAATGCCATGGGCCTGGAGATGGAAACGAACCTGGTACACGGCATCTCTGTTCTTTTCCGGTCCGATTTTCACGCAGTTTCGATTCTGGTGCTCTTAACCGGCGTGGCCGTACCGTTTATCAAGCTGCTGCTCTTATTCGTTGTCTCTTTTGCCGTCAAATTTAAGTCCAGATCAAACCTGCTGCCCCTTTTTTTCAGAGCGTACCGATTTCTGGACGAGTGGGGAATGCTTGAAATCTATATGCTGGGCATTCTGGTATCCATCATAAAGCTCAAAGATCTGGCCCAGTTGTCCTATGGATTAGGCCTTTTTTGCTTTACAGCACTTTTGATTATTTCCATTTGTACCGCCATCAGCCTGGATGAACATCGGTACTGGTCCCTGATGGATGGAAGCAGGGTGAAATCCCATGGTTAAGGGCGCCATGACCGCACGGCGGGCGGGGTTTGTCCTTTGCCGGAAATGCGGCCTGCTGAGCGAACAGAAAGCACTTCCAAACAACCATCGTTGCCCCCGCTGCGGTGCGGCGCTCTGTTTTCGCAAATCCGAGAGCCTGGCGAGAACCTGGGCCCTTTTGCTCACCAGTTTGATTCTTCTCTTCCCCGCCAATCTGCTGCCCATTATGACGGTGACCTATTTGGGTGATAAGGAACCCAACACCATTATGCAGGGTATTGAATACTTCATGCAGTCGGGCACCTACGTGATTGCTTTCTTGATTTTTTTCGCCAGTATCCTGGTTCCCATATTCAAGGTGGCAGGCATTATGCTGATGCTTCTGTCCATCCAGAGAAAATGGTCAGGATGGCTCAGGCATAAAACCCTCATGTTCAGAATGATTCGGTTCATTGGACGCTGGTCCATGCTGGATATCTTCGTCATCGCGCTCATGGTGGCCATAGTGGAGTTCGGAACCCTGAATTCCATTCATGCGGCCCCCGCAGCCACCTATTTTGCAGGGGTGGTGGTGTCTACCATGCTGGCGGCTAACACATTCGATACACGGCTCATATGGGAGGAAACATAACCGATGAAGGATGACCCTTTGACAACCGACAATATCAGTGCGCCGCAAATCAAAAGCCGTCAAGGCATTTCACCCGTCTGGATTCTGCCCATTTTGGCCCTCATCATCGCCGGGTGGCTGGTCTACAAAAGTATTGTGGAGGCCGGCATCAACGTGGTGATTACATTTGCCACCGCCCAGGGTATTGAGAAAGGGAAAACCCGGGTTTTGTTTCGGGGAACGCCTGTGGGACTGGTGAAGGATCTGGCCATAAACAGGGATTTCAAAGGGGTTGACGTTCAGGTGGAATTCGTCAAAAGTGCTCGAACCCTTCTTGCAAAAGATACCCAATTCTGGATGGTGGAACCGCGTATTTCCACCCAGGGAATCACCGGGTTGGAAACCATTTTAAGGGGCAATTATATCGCCATGCTGCCCGGAAAAGGCGACGCGGTCCATAAATTCACGGCCCTTTCAGAGCCCCCGCCCATGACATCCACTGAACCCGGGATTCAGATTCAGCTTACCGCGAACAATCAAGGTTCTTTAACCACCGGCAGTATGGTTTATTTTAAAGGGATTGAGGTGGGCAGAATCCAGAAATGCGCTTTGGGAAAAAATGACAAGGTGGTTATCGATGTCTTCATCCGAGAAGAACACGTCCCCCTGCTCAAAAAGAGCTCACGGTTTTACAGCGTGAGCGGTATCACGCTGGAAGGGGGGCTTTCCGGTTTTAAGATTCGCGCCGAGGCCCTCAGTGCCCTGGTCAAAGGGGGCATTGCGTTTTTTACACCAGGAGGTGGAAAAGGGCTTCAAAATGCTCGCAACGGGGAAGTATTCCAGCTGTTTGAAACCAAAGATGCAGCACTTCAGGTGGGGAGCTGGATTACGCTTGTCTGCGAGGACGGCATGGGAATTTCCAACCAGACCCTCATCAAATACCGGGGGCTGGAAATCGGCAGGGTTTCCGAGGTCAACCTGGATAAAGAGATGTCTCATGTGGTGATCAAAGCGTCCGTTCAGAGAAAATATCAAACCCTCATGCGGGAAGGTACGGAACTCTGGCTGGTTAAGCCGCAGCTGGGGCTTGCCCATGCCAAGAACCTTGAGACCCTGATCACCGGCACCTATTTTACCCTGAAACCCGGCAAAGGAAAATCGAAACGGCGCTTTAAGGTTCTTGGGAAAGCGCCTGAAGCGATTGAGGTGAGAAAAGGCCTTCAGATCACCCTGGAAGCGGAAAGAGTGGGCTCCATTAAGCCGGATGACCCGGTTTATTTTCGCCAGATCAAGGTGGGAAAAGTCACCCGCTGCCGATTGTCACGAAACGCCGCTTCCGTTTCAGTGGGCGTGGATATTGAAAGCCGTTACGCTAAGCTGGTGCGCAGTGATTCCAAATTCTGGAAAGCATCGGGCATAGACATGAGTTTCGGGCTTTTCAGCGGCGCCGAGGTGAAAACCGAATCCATTGAGGCCATGCTGGAAGGGGGCATCGCTTTTGCCACCCCCGAAAAACATTCCGAAAATGCCACGGTTTCCAAAAATCCATCAGTTTCCAACAAGGGCAGGGGTGTGGAGCTGGATGAAGACGGGTCGGAAAAAAAGCTTTCCAACAAAAAATTTAAAACATCATCCCCGTCGGGACGAGCCGCACGAAAAGGCGATAAATTCATACTCCACGACAAACCTGAAGATGAATGGCTCAAGTGGCGACCCGCCATCATGCTGGCCAGATAAAGGCGCCATGAATCATGGAAAAGACCTTTTCCCGAGACCGGTTAATTATTTTTGGGCGATACCCCGTGCCCGGGAAGACCAAGACCCGCCTGATTCCCGCCCTGGGACCGGTCGGCGCCGCCAACCTGCAGCGCCGATTAACGGAAAAAACCCTTATTACGGCAAGAAAATTTGCGGCTCGGCACAAAACCGGCATTGAGTGCTGTTTTGAAGGGGGCACATCCCAAAAGATAGGGCGCTGGCTGGGGTCTATTCCCACATTGTCTTTTCAGCAGGCAGGGGACCTGGGTCGACGAATGCGTTTTGCCCTGTTTGATGCCCTGATTGAAGGAAACCAGCGGGTGGTTTTGCTGGGGACGGACATCCCGGGGATAAACGCCGAAATCCTTGAACAAGCCTTCGCTGCATTGCTGGAACACGATATTGTTCTGGGGCCGAGCACGGACGGGGGCTATTGGCTTATGGGGCTGAAGCGGCCCGTTGATGTTTTCGAGGGTGTTGACTGGGGAAGCCCACGGGTCCTGGAGCAGACCCTGGCACAGGCTCGGAAAATGGGGTTGGCGGTCTCTCTTCTGGAGTTTCTGTCGGATGTGGACACCCCTGAAGATGTAAAGAAATGGCGGTTTGAAGAAAGTGCGCCAGGGAGTTTTTTAACGGTTGTGATACCATCCCTCAACGAAGAAAATTATATCCACCGGGCCATTTCGAGCGCAACAGACCGGGACGTAGAAGTGATTGTGGCAGACGGGGGAAGCACCGATGGCACCGTCAGTTTGGCGGAATCCCTGGGTGCGCGTGTTATCCACTGCCCCTTGGGCCGGGCCCGGCAGCAGAATTGCGGGGCTGCTGCGGCAAAAGGTGAAAATCTGCTCTTTCTACATGCGGATACCCGTCTGCCCGAAGGTTATGTGACCCAGGTTTTTGAAACCCTCATGGCGCCGGGGCCGGTGATGGGCGCTTTTCGTTTCAAAACGGATTTCAGCTCTCCCCTGATGCGGCTTGTGGAGTGGGTGACCCACCTGCGATCCAGATATTTGAAACTTCCTTACGGTGACCAGGCCATATTTATGGAAAAGCAGATTTTTGAAAAGGCGGGCGGTTTTCCCGTTGTTCCCATCGGAGAGGACCTTTTCCTGGTGCGCCATCTGAGCAAACACGAAGACGTGCAGGTGGCAACGGCAACGGGAGCAGTCGTCACATCGGGGCGCCGATGGAAAACCCTGGGGCCCCTCAAAACCACATGGATCAACCAGTTGATGCTCATGGGCATGGCCATGGGGATTTCCCTTGAAACCCTTTCCCGTCTTTACAGAAGATCGTCCTGATGGATTTTCTTGACTTAAAAACGACCACTGGCTTATATAATCTCCTACGGTTCGGCGTGCGTCTAATTTTTTTAAGCAGGTGAATTCTCATGAAAGCCCCCCATCCAAACAAGGCATTTGAACCCCTCTATGAAGAACTGGGATACACATTCAGGGACCCTTTGCTGATCCTTCAGGCGTTTCGGCATTCCTCCTATGTGAATGAGCAGATGGGTGCCGGCCTGGAAGACAATGAGCGTCTTGAATTCCTGGGAGATGCCGTGCTGGATCTGGCCATCAGTCATTTGCTCATGGAAAAAAACAGAGGGGCCGATGAGGGGGAACTCTCCAGATTCAGGTCCATGGTGGTCGATGAAGCAGGGCTTCATGAGGTCGCCACAAGGCTTCAACTGGGCCGCTATCTGCTTCTGGGGAAGGGAGAAGACCAGAGTCTCGGCAGGCAGAAACCATCTATCCTTGCGGACGTCACCGAAGCCCTTATCGGGGCCATTTATCTGGATGGCGGATTTGATGTCACCAAGAAGATTATTGAGAAGTTGTTTTCACCATTATTGGAGAAGTTGCAAACGGATGATCTGGTTCAGGATTTCAAGAGCCTGCTGCAGGAATTTACCCAGCAGGCGTTCCAGAGTCTTCCAAGATACCGGCTTACGGAAGAAACGGGGCCTGCCCACGACAAAGTCTTTCGTATCACTTTGGCCGTTAATGGCATCGTTCTGGCCGAGGGGATGGGGAAAAGCAAGAAAGAGGCTGAACAGCATGCAGCGAAGGAGGCGTTTTTCCGCCTGAAAGAAGAGTGAAACCCCTGATTATCCCCATATTTATTTCCCACGCCGGATGCCCTCACAGGTGCCTTTTCTGCGACCAAGAAAAGATTACCGCCCAACCACGTGATTTAGCAAGCCCTCAACAGGTGCGTGAAACGCTGGATGCGGCCATGGGTGCCAAAGGATTCGACCCCAGGCGGAACCTTGAATTGGCCTTTTATGGCGGAACATTTACCGGGCTAAAAAAAGCCCATATGGAATCCCTGCTGAAAGCGGCAGCGCCGTATGTGCATTCCGGTATGGTGAAATCCATCAGGATTTCAACGCGCCCGGATTCGCTGGATGAACAGCGTCTGGCGCTTTTGAAGGATTACGGCGTTACCACGGTGGAATTGGGCGCCCAATCCATGAATGATCGGGTTTTGGCGCTTTCCAGAAGGGGGCATACGGCAGGGGACACCGTGGCAGCGGTTCGAGCGTTAAAGGATTACGGGTTCAAGGTGGGTATCCAACTGATGCCGGGCCTTCCCGGTGAGTCAAGGGAAGGATTCCTGGCTACCACCCAAAAAGTATTGGCCCTCAGGCCCCACATGGCGCGTTTGTATCCCGCCCTGGTGATAAGGGGGACCGGACTGGCCCGGATACACGGAAAGGGGTTGTATCAGCCCTTTTCCCTCGAGGAGGCCGTCAATCTATGTGTGGAAAGCGTCCTTTTGTTTGAGGGAAATGGGATTCCGGTGATCCGGATCGGTCTCATGAGTTCGCCCTCCCTCCTGGAAAAGGATCGCATTGTAGCAGGACCCTGGCATCCCGCCTTTGGCTTTTTGGTCCGCTCGGCCATTCATCTAAAGGGTATTGCGCCTGACCTCGAGGTTCCTGGCGGGGCCGCACAGATCAGAATCCATGCGCCAGCGCGGGAAATTTCCCTGGTAAGGGGCTACAAAAACCAGGGAATCCGGAAAATTGAACAAATAACAGGGGCAAGTGTCACGGGTGTTGTGCCCGATGACACGGTTCCACCGGGAAGGATTCGGTTGGAGAAGATATGAGTTTTAAATCGGGATTTATCGCCATTATCGGTCCGCCCAACGTGGGGAAATCAACCCTGTTAAACCGCGTCATGGGGACCAAACTTGCCATCGTGTCCCCTAAACCGCAAACCACCCGGAACCGTATCCTGGGCGTTTTCCATCAGGATGATTGCCAGATGGTGTTCATGGATACCCCGGGGATTCACCGAACCCGGACGGCGCTTCACAAATCAATGGTTGACGCCGCTTTTGCGGCCTTTCATGAAGTGGATATCATTCTGATGATGATCGAGGCGGGCGCTCGTGAAGATCCAGCTATTCCATCCATTATTAACGGCTTGAAATCAATTGAAAAACCCTTGTTTCTGGCCATTAACAAAATCGATAAGGTTAAAAAAGAAATGATCCTCCCCATTTTAGAGAATTACGGGGAGAAATTTCCTTTTGATGCCATGATTCCCATCTCTGCGCTCAAAGGCCATGGCGTGGATGCATTATTGAGCCAATTGAAACGGCGCTTGAAACCGGGACCCAAATTTTTCCCTTCGGATATGAATACCGATCAATCGGAGGCGTTCATGGTTTCGGAAATTATTCGGGAGAAAATTTATCAATACCTCAGTCAGGAACTCCCCTATTCATGTGCGGTAACCGTTTCCCGGATTGAGGATGTGCCTGAAAAAAACCTGGTCTCCATCGGAGCCGAAATTCATGTTGAAACGGAATCTCAGAAAGGCATCTTTATCGGCCGTGGGGGAAAGATGATCAAAAACATGGGCCGTTCCGCCAGGCTTGAGCTGGAAGCATTGTTTGAAGCTAGGGTTTATCTTGACTTGGCGGTACGTCTTGAGAAAAACTGGAGCAAAGATACCCGGGCTTTGAAACGGCTGGGCTATTGAGGCCGGTTGGGGCATTTTGGGGGTATAAAAAAACCAACCCCGCAAAGCGAGGTTGGTTTCTTAGGAGGAAAGAGTAATTTTTAGACTCTAATATGACTTCTTCAGTAATGCAATTAGCTTGCCAAAAAATCAGAGTTGACAATTTTTCGTATAACCTATTGTTATTTATGGGGTGAATCGGGGTTGACGATCATTTTCAGTTTTTCAAAGGAAGGCCGAAATAGTACAACATCTTGTACTCAAAACGGGCTCCAAAAGGCTTTTTGGTTGTAAGTATTTGAAATATTGAAGAAATATTGAGTACAAGACCTTTTACCATTACAGGGTGATGTTGTACTTCTTCATTTTGTGCTGAATCAGACTTTTGGTAATGCCTAAGCTTTTGGCGGCGTGGGACTGAACGTTATTGGATTGGGCCAGGGCTCTTCGAACGAGCCTTTCCTCTATCTCTTCCATGGCTTTGGGCAAGGGGATATGGGAGGGGACAAATCGCTCCACATCGAATTCGGTCTCCGTGTCCACGAGTGTTTTCGGCAGATCGTCCAAGGTGAAAACGCCGCCCGTATGCAAAACCATGGCCCTTTCAATAACATTCTCCAGCTCCCGGACATTTCCCGGCCATGGGTGTGCGTAAAGCGCTTTCCATACATCAGGGCGCAGTTCGATTTTCTTCTTGCTGTCTCCCTCTTGAAATTTCTCAATGAAATGTTTCACGAGCAACGGCATATCGTCCGTGCGCTCCTGAAGTGACGGTGCGTCGATGTGGATCACATTCAGACGATAGTAGAGATCTTCCCGAAATATCCCTTTGGCCACGTCCTCTTTGATGTTCCGGTTTGAAGCTGAAAGGATGCGAACATCCACCTTGATAGTCCGGGTTCCCCCCACCCGTTCAAGTTCCATTTCCTGAAGGACCCGCAGGAGTTTAACTTGAAGGGCCGGCGGCATTTCCCCCACTTCGTCCAGGAAGATGGTGCCCCCGTCCGCCAATTCAAACCGACCTTTTTTCATGGCGACAGCACCCGTAAACGCACCCTTTTCGTGCCCGAACAGTTCACTGGCCAGAAGGGTTTCCGTCAGAGCGCCGCAGTTGATGGAAATGAGCGGCCTCTCTTTTCTGGGCCCCTGGTAATGAATGGCCTTGGCAATGAGTTCTTTTCCGGTGCCGGATTGCCCGGTGATGAGGACTGACGCTTTGGAACTGGAAACCTTGTCGATGAGGTCATACACTTTCGTCATGGGTTTGCTCTTGCCCACCATATTGCCGTATCTGAAGCGATCGGAAAGGGCTTCCGCCAACAGCCTGTTCTCTTTGACCAGCCGGTGGTTTTCCACGGCCTTTTTTACCGTCAGCTTGAGCTGATCATTTTCAAATGGTTTCTGGATGTAATCATAGGCATGCTTTTTCATGGCCTCAACCGCCATCTCAATGCTGCCAAAGGCGGTCATCATGATAACGGGGATTTCCGGATTGATTTTTTTGCATGTCTCGAGAAGTTCCATACCGCTCATACCGGGCATCTTCATATCCGTGATGACCAGATCGAGATCGGCTTCACGTATAATACTGACGGCCATTTTGGCATCCCTGGCCGTTACGATTTCGTACCCTTCGGCGCTCAGAAGTGCTTCCAGCACAACGAGATAGTTTTTTTCATCATCAACAATCAGGATGGTTTCCATGGTTTTTGACTCCGCAAAAAATTCCCCGGGGGACGTTCTTACTTTGGCAGCTGGATAAAAACCCGGGTTCCCGTTTTTTCAGCAGTGGATTCCTTATGACGGCTCTCAATCCATATACGGCCCCGGTGTCCTTCGATGATATTGCGAACAATGGAAAGACCCAGGCCGCTTCCCTTGTCTTTGGTGCTGAAAAAAGGATCGAAGATCTTTTTCAGGTTTTTTTCACGAATACCGCTCCCGTCATCTTCAATGGTCACAAGGTAATCATCATTTTCTTCCGACACACTGACAGAAAGGGTTCCAGCAGTTTCCATGGCCTGAATGGCATTCATGAAAATGTTTAGAAAAGACCGGTAGAGCAATTGGGGATCCGCCCTGAGCGGCAAAGGCCGATGGGGTAAATTGTCCCGCAGTAAAATTTTTTTCGTTTCAAGCGCCATCTGCAAAAACTGTATGTTTTTGTCCAAGATTTCATCCAGGTCACAATCCTGAAAATGAGGTTCCTGGGGACGGGCGAAGTCTAAAAACTCCGTAACAATATTATTGAGCCGACTCGATTCTTCAACAATCAGGTCTGAGAGCTGGGTCTGTGATTCATTGCCGGCTGACATGCTGCCCATCAGCTCGGCGGTGCTTCTGATAATGCCCAAGGGATTTCTGATTTCATGGGATACGCCCGCGATCATCTCCCCTAGGGCCGCAAGCCGTTCCGACTGATTCAGCTGGGCCTCCAGTTCTCGTTGTTCCCGGGCCCTTTCCGCAATGGTTTTTTCCGCTTTGTGCACGATAAAAAGAAGCGCCACAAAAATCATGCCCATGATGAGGATTGACAATCCGAAAATCAGATACTGAAACCGAACCAGGGATTCATATTCCAGGGTAAGGTCCTGTATCAATTCAAAGACGCCCAAAACATGCCCGGTCTCCCCCAGAAAAGGCCCGGCACCCATGAAAGGGATATAGGTTCGCAGCTTTTTTTCGCCCCCCATCCGTTGAATGCCGGTACCCCAGATACCGTCTCCCCCGGATACGAGCCTGGAAGAATTCTCCCCCATGACCGCTTTCTTGTAGCCAAGACTTTCCCGCACTTTTTTTCCAATAAGGCCGGGATCGGTGCTGTATGCGATAACACCCTGGTTGATATCATACATGTTCACCAGATCGATTTTAAAGCTGTGGGTGGTGTTTCGTACGATTCGATCCATTAACGCCTGCTGTTGTTTCTCCCTTAATCGCATTTTCCCAAACTGTTGGGTTACGGGCAGCACAAAATTCTGAAAGACCTGGTGGTTCAGGTTTTCACCCAGAAGCAGGGCGTAGGTTTCATGGCTTTTCATCAGGATGTCCTTGGCCCGCTGCGAAATGACCATGGAAAAGGGCAAACTGAATATAATGAGAACCACAAAACTGGCATAGGCGAAAAACTTAACGAGCCTGAATTGCTTTCCCTTCTTTGGAGTCTTTTTATTTAGAAGCGACATCTTTTTTTTAAAAGCGGGCATCCTTGTCGGAATATTACATTTCTGTTATCTTAAGCCTTCAGATAGATCGGAGTCAACTTGTTAGGGTCTCGGCAAGAAATAATTACACAAGATTGCGCCGGATTTTGGTTCGTATACAAGGCGCATCCACCGGTGCATATTATAGATATGTGCCGGTGGATGTAACGCAGTAGACGGGCCAAAAGACAAGCCAGATGTTTAATTATTTTT
>CAZPQA010000051.1:18022-22893 GCA_964588535.1 uncultured Desulfobacteraceae bacterium | reverse complement strand
CCAGCGCCGTGCCTGATCGAGAACTTTACTGAGTACAAACCCGGGCACACCCAGCTTTTTCGCCATTTCTGCCTTCGGGACACGTTTGGATGCAAATTCCCTGGCCTGAAATATAATGCGGATCTGACGGGTCAACATGCCGATAATGCCAAAAGCCGCATCCTTCCCCTCTTCTTCCAGATAGCGGTTCAGGATGGAGAGTGATTGTGCCCTTTGACGCTGAGAAATCTTATCCATCAGTTCAAAAATTGTATACATCCTGCTGAATATACTCAATTCCTTTATTTCATTAACGCCAATTTCCTTGCTGCCATGACGAAGATACAGCTTTTCAAGTTCCGTGTGAAGTGTCCGCGAGCGGTTACCGACAATCTCGTGGAGGTGACGGCAGGCTTCCATGCTGATATTCAGGCCCATCTCCCGGGCTGTAGCCTTTATCCAGGGCAACGCCTGACGGTCGTTCAACTCCCTGAAATTGACAGCTTGGCCGAGTTTTTTTACACTGCTGAAAAACTTCAACCGAAAATCAGGCTTGAGTGCAACAAAAATCATGCAGGTGGTATCCACCGGCTTTTCCAGATAGGAGATCAAGACCTCCAGATCAGAAGCAGCCATGTGGTTTGTGCGCCGGACGATAATGAGACGGTTCGAAGATAAAAACGGCATCGACCGGGCGGCATCAAGGATATCACCCGGGTTGACACCCCCGTCCCCGTCAAAAACCTGGGAGTTGAGGTCCCGTGCCGATTCAGGAATAAATGTTTCGCGGATTTGTTTCAGAATTTTTTCAAGGTTAAAATCATCGGGACCGTAGAAAAGATACACCGGTTTAAGCCGGCCTTCCTTGAGATGGGTTAAAACAGCTTCCGGCGCGATCTCAACAGGCATCAGAATCTTTCCATGGTTTTAAGGTAGATCCTTTCAGCCAGCAACTGTGCGATTTTCTTGGTGGCCCGCCGCTGGTTGTACTCGGTTTTCAGGGGATCTGAATCCACAGAAAAAGAGGCCTTTTCTTCCATGTTCGGAGCATTCCATATGATCTTTCCGGTTGTTGTGTCCACGAGTTTTGCCTGAAGCTTGATTTTCAGCCACCTGGAGCTGGTTACATCAAAGGTATTGTCTGCTACCCGGTAGCTCAGTGGTTCGGTCTTGATGCTGGTAACCTTTCCGATTAAAACCGCCGCGGCCTTTTCTTTTGAAACCAACGGTACCTGGGAATGGCTGACAAATTCCCGGCGGATCATCTTGGTGAAATCCCCTTCAAAGCCGATGGAAGAAGACGGGCTTTCCATGAGGGGTATGGCCATGCTGGCAATGCTGATGCGCATGGGTTGTCCGGTCGCCTGCAGCTGGTAGCCGCAACCGGAGGCCACGATCAGGCAGAACATTACCACTAAAATTCGAAAACCGTTACGCTCATCCATTTATTGTCAAACCACCACATTCACGAGTTTCTTCTGTACCACGATAACACGCCTTACGGGCTTCCCTTTTACATGGCGCTGAACTTTTTCATCTGCCAGGGCAAGGGCCTCAATTTCCTTCTCACTGCTTGAAGCGGCCACCTCAATCCGGCTTCTCACCTTGCCGTTTACCTGAAGGATGACCAGCTTTTTCTCGGTTTTAAGGGCGTCTTCATTGTAGCTCGGCCAGGGAACATTCAACAGAGACCCTTCATGGCCCATCATTTGCCAGAGTTCATCGGTGATATGGGGGACCACCGGGGAGAGTAAAAGGACGGTGGTTTCGATGGACTTGCGGACAACGGACCACGCGATGGCGTCTTTTTCACCTTCGGCATTCAGAAATTGATTGGTTTCATTGACCAGTTCCATGACCGCCGAAATCGCCGTATTGAAATGAAAACGGTTTTCGATGTCACTCGTGACTCTCTTGATGGTTTCGTGGGTTTTCCGGTGGACGGATTTTATCGGTTCCGTAAGTTCGGTTTTTCCGTCGTAGGCCTTAACCTTTTTCAGTTCCAAAAGGTGATCGACCACAAGCCGCCACACCCTTTGAAGGAACCGGTGGGAACCGTCAACCCCCTGTTCGCTCCATTCCAGATCCTTGTCGGGCGGGGATGCAAACAGGCAGAACATCCGAACCGTATCAGCCCCGTAACGATCGATCAACTCTTGCGGATCCACCACATTTTTCTTGGATTTGGACATTTTCACGATATTCCCGTCGGTCACTTGCGCGCCGCAGCGGGTACATCGGCCTTCCACCGCTTCAGTTGGATAGAGGAAACCATGTTCAGGACAGGCCTGAGTCGCTTTGCAGACCATACCCTGGGTCAGGAGATTGGTAAACGGTTCCTTTATCTTGATATGCCCCAGATCCTTGAGGACACGCGTATAAAAACGGGAATAAAGCAGATGTAAAATGGCATGCTCAATGCCGCCGATGTACTGGTCCACGGGCAGCCAGTAGTCCACCCGATCCGGATCCAGGGGGCCATCCTGGTAATCCGGGCATGCATAGCGGTCAAAATACCAGGAAGACTCTACAAAAGTGTCCATGGTGTCCGTTTCACGTCTGGCCTTACGGTGGCATTTGGGGCAGGTGGTTTCGGTAAAGGACGGTTCAAAGGGCAAAGGAGATCCCCCATTGGGCCGCATGTCCAGATCCAGCGGCAGTACCACAGGCAGATCTTCTTTGTTAACCGGAACAATGCCGCATTTTTCACAATGGATCATGGGAATGGGCGCACCCCAGTAACGCTGCCGTGAAATACCCCAGTCCCTGATGCGATAATTCACAGTCTTGTGACCGATGCCCTGCTCCTCAAGATAATCGGCAATGCTGTCCAGGGCCTCGAGATTGCCCTGACCATTGAATGGCCCCGAGTTTACTAAAATGCCCCGGTCCAGATAGGCTTGGGTCATCTCTGCTTCATCCAGATCGGAATCCTCGGGTTTAATGACCACTCGAAGCTTTAAATCGTATTTCTTGGCAAACTCGAAATCCCGCTGATCATGGGTTGGAACCGCCATGATGGCGCCGGTACCATAGTCAAAAAGGACAAAATTGGCCACAAAGATGGGGATCTCCTCGCGGGTCACCGGATTCAGGCAGTGTCTCCCCGTAAAAACCCCTTCTTTGGCGGCGAAATCGGCGGTCCGCATAATGCTGTCCATTTTCAGGGTACGATCCACGAAATCAAGGACCTCATTTTCCTGGGGCAACCCCTTGATAATATCAGCCACCATGGGGTGCTCGGGTGCCAGACACATGAATGTAGCGCCATAGAGGGTATCCTGACGGGTGGTGAAAACTTCGATGGGATCCCCTGAGCCCACCATGGGAAATCGGATGGCAGCGCCATGGCTTTTACCGATCCAGTTTTTCTGCATACTCATGACCCGATCCGGCCAACCGGGAAGTTTTTCACAGTATTCGAGCATGTCATCGGCATAATCGGTGATTTTGAGGAACCAGCTGTTCATCTCCTTGATAGCCACTTCCTGTTCAGGATGTCGCCAGCAGCAACCCTCTTCAACCTGCTCATTGGCCAGAACCGTCTGGCATTTTTCACACCAGTTCACATGGGTTTTCTTACGATAGGCCAGACCCTTTTCATACATTTCGAGAAAGACCAATTGCTCCCATCGATAATACTCCGGATCACAGGTGGCCAGCTCGCGATCCCAGTCATAGCTGAACCCCATGCGTTTCAGCTGGGTTTTCATGGCTTCGATATTTTCATAAGTCCATCGCGCCGGGTGGGTATTATTTTCGATGGCCGCGTTTTCCGCCGGCATGCCGAATGCGTCCCAGCCCATGGGGTGCAGCACGTTTTTTCCGCACATCTTCTTGTATCTGGCCACCACGTCACCGATGGTGTAATTTCTCACATGGCCAATATGTATTTTACCGGATGGATAGGGGAACATCTCCAGGAGATAGTATTTTTCCTTTGAAGGGTCTTCTGTTGCCTTGAAAATATCTGTATTTTCCCAATGGGTCTGCCACCTGGGTTCCAATTCCAGAGGATTGTATTTCATGTTACCTTTTCCTATGCTGTCGGGTTCTTTTGGTTCATCAGAATTGTGTTCTGTGGTCGAAAATGTTTCTTCATCCCTTTGACTGTCCAGGGTGTTGTAAATATTGTCCAGTACGCCGTTGATATACCGGCTCGAATCTTCGCTGCCGAACCTTTTCCCGATTTCAACGGCTTCGTCAAGGGAGACTCTGGGGGGGATGTCCTCCAGGAACATCATCTCATAGGTTGCTAGCCTGAGAATGCTTCGGTCCAGGCGGGCCATTCGTTCCAGTCGCCAGTGTTTTGATGAACGGCTGATGACCCGATCCAGATTAGATTTCTTATCACAGACGCCCCGCACCAGCGCTTTTGAAAAATCCGTCATGGATTCAGCCATTTCGAAGTTCTCGCCAATAAGACGAAATGCTTCCAGCGGATCATTATCACTGAATTCCAGATGAAAAAGGATCTGAACCGCCAGCTCGCGGGCCTTTCTTCGTTCCCCTGTAAAATGCTTCATGTTTTCCTGTTACGGAATCTCTTTGAACAGGCTGACCATTTCAATGGCAGCCATGGCCGACTCAAACCCTTTGTTGCCGGCCTTTGTGCCGGCACGTTCGATGGCCTGTTCAATATTGTCTGTGGTCAAAACGCCGAAGGATATGGGAACACCCGTATCCAGCGACACACTGGCAATTCCCTTTGACACCTCATTGGCCACATAGTCGAAATGGGAGGTAGCCCCCCTGATGACGGCGCCCACACAGATGATGGCATCATATGTGCCGGTAACGGCCAGTTTCTTGGCCACAACCGGCATTTCAAAGGCGCCGGGCACCCAGCATACCGTGATGTCTTTTTTTGAGGCGTCGTGCCGGACCAGCGC
>CAZPQA010000051.1:16420-17922 GCA_964588535.1 uncultured Desulfobacteraceae bacterium | reverse complement strand
GGCCCTCTTCCTGAACCATACTCATGGCCCTTCTCAACTGTTCGCCGCAATCACAGCGATAGGAATTAAAGACATCGCCTGTCAGGCATCCCGAGTGAACCCGAACCAGGATGTCCATATCCGAAACGATGTCCCCTTTTACCAGGGCCAGGTGCTCATAATCGTCAATGTCGTTGACAAATGCAATGGCCCTGAACTCTCCGTAGGGCGTGCGAAGGGTCGTTTCATCTCCTCGCTGAACAAACGACTCCGTCCGCATCCGATAGGAAATAACATCAGCGACCGAGGCGATTTTGAGATTGTGTTCTTTGGCAAAGGCTTTTAGGTCCGGAAGCCTGGCCATGGTGCCATCCTCTTTCATTATGCCGCAGATAACGGCGGCCGCCTTATAACCCGCAAGCCGTGCCAGATCAACAGACCCCTCTGTCTGACCGGTTCTGAACAGGACCCCTCCCCTTCTGGCACGCAATGGGAAGATAAACCCCGGTTGAATCAAATCTTCCGGCCCTGCATCATCGGCAACAGCGGTCGAAATGGTGTGCGCCCGGTCAGCGGCGCCCATTCCGGAATGCATCCCCTGTGCGGCGGCAATGGAGACGGTGAAAGCCGTCTTATAGGGTGACCGGTTGTCCTGAACCATCTGCTTGAGGCCCAGTTTTTCCACGAGGGGAGGATCCAGGGCCAGGCAGATCAAACCACGCCCATATCGGGACATGAAATTAATGGCTTCCGGCGTGATCTTTTCCGCCACCATGGTCAAATCTCCTTCATTTTCTCGATCCTCGTCGTCCACAAGGATAATCATTTTTCCCTGCTTCAAATCTTCGATAACTTCTTCAATTGTACTGATGTCCATTTTATCAATTCCGTATTTTAGAGGGGCCAAATCCGTGTTTTAAAAGGGTCTCAAGGGTAACCCCTGAAGCCTTCCTGCCTTCTGGCTCGGATGGTTGCGTGAAAAGCAGCTTCTCCACATATTTTCCGATTAAATCGGTTTCCACGTTGACCGATTCGCCGACATTTTTTTTCAGTAACGTTGTTTGTGTTCCTGTGTGGGGAATGATGTTTACCTCAAAAAACGTATTTTCACAAGCATTAATGGTCAAGCTGATGCCATCAACGGCGATTGAACCTTTTTCAATGATATAGCGTGACAGTGCTTCATGGATTTCGATTTTTAAGAGCCAGGCGTTATTTCGAGACTCCTTTTTAAGGATCTTCCCCATGCCATCCACGTGTCCCAGTACCAGATGCCCGCCAAAACGATCCGTGAGACGCAACGCCCGCTCCAAGTTGACCAGGTCCCCCTGCTTCAATAAGCCGAGTGTGGTTCGGTTTAAGGTCTCACCCGAAACGTCCATATAGACGGCATCTCCTTCCATTCGGGAGACAGTTAAACACGCGCCGCTGACCGAAACACTGTCGCCCAGCCTGCATTCGGTCATTTCAAACAGCGGCGAAATACAGACCTGCATTTGATCCTGCATGCGACGGATGCGCTT
>CAZPQA010000051.1:0-16320 GCA_964588535.1 uncultured Desulfobacteraceae bacterium | reverse complement strand
CAAACAGCGGCGAAATACAGACCTGCATTTGATCCTGCATGCGACGGATGCGCTTTATCCTGCCCATCCCCTCGGCCAGTCCGGTAAACATCTGCAATCTCCTTGATTAAGCCGTAAAGGGTTGCCCCCTGACCCTGTTTCTCCCTTCATCCTTGGCTTGATAAAGGGCTTTATCCGCCTGATCAATGATGGCTTCGCAAGTTATGGTTTTAATTTTTTCGGAAGGATTGAAGCCCACAACACCGAAACTGGCAGTGATATGTATCTCTTTTTCATCATATGAGGTAACGCTCTCAGAGACAATCCTGCGAAGTCTTTCCGCAAATGACATGGCGCTTTCAAAATCTGTTTCGGGCAAAACCATCAGGAACTCTTCACCTCCGTAACGCGCTATCCAGTCAACATCCTTTCTCAGCACTTCTCTGATAGATAATACGAAATTCTTAAGGATCAGATCTCCGGCCTGGTGACCATGGGTATCGTTGACACGCTTGAAATGATCAATGTCCGCCATCATCAGTGACATGGGTCGACTGTAGCGCGTGGCGCGGGTGATTTCTTTCGCAAGGTATTCGTCCATATACGTACGATTGTAACAGCCCGTGAGTTTATCCGTAATGGAGAGAAGCCTGATTTTTTCATATGCGTCCTTCAGTGATTTTTCCAGCTCCAGAACGCGGAGAGCCGTTTTCAGCCGGGCAATCAGTTCAGAACGGTTAAAGGGTTTTGTCAGGTAATCATCTGCACCGGCTTCAAGACCAACGATAATATCTTTTTTGGAATCCCTGGCGGTAATCAGGAAAATATACACATAGCCTTCGGCAGGATTTCCCCTGATGGCCCGGCACAATTCAAGGCCGTCCATCTCAGGCATCTCCAAATCCGTCAGAATAATCGGAAAAAATCTTTTCTTGAAAAGCGCCAGAGCTTCCTGACCGTCTTCTGCCGATACCACCTCATAGCCTGCCCGGCGCAATGTCATCTCCAGCAGTTTGCGAGAAACGGGGTTGTCCTCAACAACGAGTATGGGAAAATCGTTTTTCAAGAATTATGTCCTCTGATCCCTTTTATGGTATTGCTCATAGGATATTTCATGGACGTTATGAGATTTACCATAGCCTCAGAATTTTGTTAAGAAGATATTTAGTGTTAAAAGAAAAATGGTGCTGAAGAATAGCAAAAGCAAAAATCGATCGAGCTCCCTAAACCAATATCTTGACTCCATAAATGCGTGACACTATATTCGTACCGATTACAAAATTTCAAAACGGAGCCTCACATGCAGGAAACTTTTTTACCCATAGAGCAGGACATGCCCGGATTAAATCCCTTTTTCGGCTCCTGGATCTGTCAGGGTGATTTGAACATCATGGTGGACGTGGGGCCTGCGAATACAGCCGGTCGGCTGGTCGATTCAATGGAAACATTAGGACTTGCCCGATTGGATTATATTTTACTCACCCATATTCATATTGATCACGGGGGTGCTTTGTCTGAGGTTCTGGCCCGTTATCCGGAAGCAAAGGTCATTTGCCACGAAAAGGGCATTCCGCATCTGGTGGACCCTTCCAGGCTATACGAAGGCAGTTTAAAAGTGTTGGGGGATCTGGCACGGACTTATGGGTCCCCGGGGCCCATTGCTGAAGAGAGGCTGGTTCCCCACACAAAATGCCGGCTCGATGGACTCAGAATTATCGAAACCCCTGGACATGCCATTCATCACCTGAGCTTTACCTATGGGGGAAGACTTTATGCGGGTGAAGCGGCGGGGAATTATTTTATTGTCGGAAAACAGGAATACCTTCGTCCGGCAACGCCTCCCAGGTTTTTTCTTGACGTATTCACAAAAAGTGTTGATCGTCTCCTGGCCCTGGAAGACCAACCCATCCGCTACGCCCATGTGGAAAATGCTGAAGCTTCCCATCGACTGCTGGGGCAGTTCAGAGATCAACTGCTGTTCTGGGAGTCCGTGATCGGTGAATCCGTGACCCCGGGGGGGGCGAAAACAGATATCATCCGGAGTTCGGTAGACCGTTTACTGAAAGAGGACCCCAGCCTTGCTGCATTTGACGGCATGGATGAAAATACCCAAAGAAGAGAAAGAACTTTCATGACAAACTCTGTTAAGGGTTTTGTGGGGTTTTTTGAAGAAAAATCAAAAAGGCGTTAAATGGTGCAATGGCTGAAATATGAAAAATAATGAGTTTTTTGAAAAAGCCAATTTTCTGTCCTTGATTGAAGCTGACGGTGCTGATCATCTTCAGGACAAACTGAATGTGATCGATGTTTTTTTGAGCACCGAAGAACATATTACCCTGGAAGAGATGCTGATTCTCCTTCGGGAAAAGGGGTATGACTTCGATTCGGGTTTTGTCAAACACTGCATGCACCGTATGGTGGAGTTGGGGTTTGCACAGCGGAAACAGTTTGAGGGCCAGCCCATTCGTTATGAACATCACCACCTGGGCAGGCATCATGATCACCTGGTATGCACCAAATGTGGGAAAATCGTTGAATTTGCCAACGAACAGATCGAAAGATTACAGGTGGAAGTCGCTGCCGGCTACGGCTTTCACATGCTTCAACACCGGATGGAAATATATGGTCTTTGTTCAGACTGTTGCTCAAAACGAAAACCATTGATGCCGTTGGCCATGGCCAAAGCGGGGGAAACCGTTTTCGTACGAGAGGTGGCCAGATGCAAACACAAGCAGAGCAGGCTGGCCTCAATGGGTTTGAGAGCTGGCGATCGTGTGGAAATCATCAACAATCCCGGTGGCGGCAGGGTCATACTGGGGCTTGAAAATACGCGCCTTGCCATCGGCAGGGGAATGGCCAAGCGCATTATGGTCTCGCCGGCGCAGGATACTTGCAAAGCATAATCGTTTAATTACACTGCTTTCTGTAATATTTCTCTGAGCCGGTCTCGAAAGGCCCTGATGCATTTTTCACCCCGGCTTCGATAAAGATAACGGGTCTTTTTTTCCGCACTCACCCGATCCGGACAATGTCTCAGGGCCAGTTTCACAATGGCCATCTCATCATCCAGCATAAATCTTCGAAAAACCAGATTGAACGGCGGGAGGCAAAGTTCTCCTCTTGAAATGGACGCGGCCCAATCAACGATATAGGGCATCCCATCATCTCCCAACAGAGTATTGGGCGCCCGTTTCAGGTCGCAGTGGGCCAGTCCCCGCTGGTGAAAAGCATTGACCAGGGTTTCCATGGATTCAAAAAACGTGTGGGGGAGATGCATCTCCTTTTCAAGATTTTCGAGACTCCTGCCCGGAATTTCCTCAACTACCAGGGCAAGGCCGCCCATGACACCATAGAACTCAGGCACACCTTTGATGCCGCTGAGCTTTTTATAAGCCTTGGCTTCGCGCCAGATGAGAAACCGACCCACAATATTTCTGAAAAGGAACCTGTTTTCACTGAAATCCTTGACCACCGCACGGATCCCGTTTCTTTCAACGATCCAGATGGTGGGCCTGGTATTGGATGCGTTTCTCAGAACATCGCAACTTGCTGCCGGAAGATCCGCCAATTTCAATCCATCAAGCATTTACTTACCATTTCTAGGGGTTCAGGTTGTCAATCTCTTCGGAGTGTATTGGATTTACCCTTGTGGATCAAGGAGGAAATGGCCACAATATCTGTGGCTGTGAGTAAGCCAGAGTTGGGGTTGAGAGGTCATTCATAGAAATTACTTGCAGAACATAATGTAAATTGACAAAATATCCCAAAGAGGAGATTGAGATATATGAAAGCTAAAGACTTTGACAAGGAGTTTGATGCGGGGAAGAGCGTTATAAAGCACTTGGATTTTTCAAAAGCCAGACGACCTGAACAGAAGCAAAAACGAGTCAATGTTGATTTCCCGCTCTGGATGATTCATTCTCTGGATAAGGAGGCCAAGCGACTCGGTGTTCCCCGGCAGTCAATTATCAAGATCTGGCTTGCAGAAAGATTGCAGCAAGCCTCAGCCTGATAGGATTCGATCAGCATTTTTTCCATTTCAGATGTTTTCAACGTGAAGGCCCACCAGACAAATGTTGTTCGCGGAAGTTCCCCATAACAACGTCCCGTTACGCCCCCGAACGGGGGTGTTTTTTTGTTTTGATTACGGAAAAATACCCGGGTGCAGAAGGCCTTCCGTCTCGCCCATGCCGAACATGATGTTCATATTTTGAACCGCACTGCCCGCCTGCCCTTTTACCAGGTTATCGATCAAGCTCACCACGATCAATTTTCCGGTCCGTTCATCGACATTCAGGGAAAGGTTGCAGAAGTTGCTGCCGCGAACATGGGTGCTTAGCTGCCCTTTTTCAGGGCCGAAAACCCTTACGAATGCCTCATCACGATAAAAAGACCGATAGGCTGCTTCCACTGTTTCGATGGTCTGGCCCTCACTCAGTTGCGCGTAGATGGTCGTCAATATACCCCGGCACAGGGGCACCACATGCGGCGTAAAGGTGATGAGGACATCCTCTCCGGCCACCAGGCCAAGTTCCCGTTCAATTTCGTAAACATGCTGGTGCCCGGATATCCGGTAGGCGTTCATGGCATCATATCGTGCCGGATAGTGAAAGGCGGCGTTTGGCGCCTTCCCCGCGCCGGAAACACCTGTTTTTGCATCGCAGATAATGGTCCCCGGATCAATGACATTGGATTTAATGGCCGGGGATAGTCCCAGGATACAGCTCACCGCAAAACAACCGGGATTGCCCACTAGACTGGATCCGGCAATCTCTTTTCGATGGAGTTCTGCGAGACCATAAACCGACTGCGTCAGGAGTTCCGGGGATGCGTGTGCCTTGTTTCGCCCAATCCTCTCGGCATATCCTTTGTAAACGCCAGGGTCATCAAATCGAAAATCTCCACTGTAATCAATAACTTTAACGCTTTTCTTCAACCATTGTAACGCGCCCTGCTGGCCGACCCCGTCCGGCGTTGAAAAGAAAACCACATCAAAATCGTCCGGACAGTCCGAATCGTCCGGATCCATGATTGCCATGTCGCAGAACCCGGTGAGATGGGGGTAAAGATCGCTCATGGGTTTCCCCACATCCTGTTTGTCTATGAGCGCCCGGAGTTCCACGTTGGGATGGGCGCATAAGAGTTCCACAGCTCCGCAGCCGCCGTATCCCCCTGCCCCTATGATGCCTACCTTGATTTTGTCCATGGATTACCTCTATACGTTAAACCGATAGTTAATAATATCACCATCTTTGACAATATATTCTTTCCCTTCCAGCCGCACCAGCCCCGCCTTTTTCGCCGCCTGAAAGGACCCTTCGGCCTTCAGGTCATCAAAGGCCACCACTTCCGCTCGAATAAAGCCCTGCCGGATATCAGAATGGACTTCACCCGCCGCTTCCAGAGCCGGTATGCCGGCCGGGATGGGCCAGGCCTTCACTTCATCGTCACCCACTGTGAAAAATGATATTCGATTCAGCATCCCATATGAATGTCTGATAACGCGGTCCAGGGCTGATTCCTGAATATTGTAAATCTCCAGGAATTCTGCCGCTTCCTCGGCCGTCATGGCTGCAAGATCCATCTCAAGTTTGCCCCTCACAACGACAAAAGACAGAGTTTCCCGCCCTTTTGTCCAGGCAGGCAGCGTTTCGTCCTCATCTCCATTGTTGATGAGCACCAGCATGGGTTTGGCGGAGAGAAATGTAAACCCTCTTAAAAGAGGATCGTTGGCAACATCGGGCACATTTCTGAGGGGTTCGCCATTTTCCAGTTTCTCCCGGCATGTACTCAGAAGCGGCATTTCAGCCTCCCCCTGTTTTCTCCCCCGTTTCAAATCCAG
Organism: uncultured Desulfobacteraceae bacterium; assembly: GCA_964588535.1. Lineage (GTDB taxonomy): Bacteria > Desulfobacterota > DSM-4660 > Desulfatiglandales > Desulfatiglandaceae > NaphS2. Next base: position 10,499 of record CAZPQA010000051.1, on the reverse strand, counting down.
TTCAATCCGCTCCAGCCGTTTTTCAACAACCCCCAAATCGCTTAAAATCATCTCGTCTTCGACCTGTTGAAAATCAGTCTCGCACTTTAGAGGGTCGCTTCCGGATCCCTCAAAGTTGCCGACCACATGCAAAAGACCATCGCATGTTCGAATCTGATTCCAGAATTCACCTTCGGATTTTGCATCCGAAACCCCAGGAATCCGTGAAGGGAGCAGATATTCAATTTTTGCATAGGCGATTTTTTTGGGCTGGTACATGTTCACCAGAAAATCGATGCGCTCATCTAAAACCGTAATGGTAGCGATTCTTGTGTCCTTGTGCGAACTTCCGGGGGCGTTATCTCCCCTGGCGCCGGTCAATGCGGCAAATAAGGTTGATTTCCCCGCCCGGGGAAGTCCCGCAATTCCCAATTTCATTGTTTTTATAACCCTCCTTTTGAGCGTTTCAGCAGTACGTAAATGGCCCCGGTGCCGCCATCGTATGGCCTGGATGTGGAGAAGGCCAGTATGAATTTTTTCACAGGCCCCCGGCTCAACCATAGGGGAACCTTTTTTTTCAGCACGGGGATATGGTTTTCAGAGTTCAAGCCCTTGCCATGCACGATGAGCACACACCTTAACCCACGGCCATGACTCTGTATGAGAAAATCCCTGATGCGGATCTCAGCTGTACCTTGGGTTAATCGGTGTAAATCCACATAATCCTGAATGGGAAAAAGGCCGTCCCTTAATTTCTGCATGAGCCTGGGGTCCAGCCCCTTCACACACCCTTCCATGTATTCGTCGCTGAAGGTGATATCCATTTCAGCGGTGCCGCTGATGAGGTCGGAAAGATGCGCCATGACTTCCAGTTCCTCATTTTTTGGCGCATGGGCCGGCCGCAGCGCATCTTTGTCAGGGGCTTTCATAATCTTCCGGTTTCCCCTGGATATGGGCGACACACCGGTCATGGCCTCAGCAAACAAACGCTCGTCATCGGATATAATGGCCTTTTCGTTTTCCTTAACCGGGTGCGCGTTTTTTTGGAGGGTATTAGCGCGTTGATCTTCGCTTTTCTTAAATTGTTTCAAGTTACCAAGCGCAGGGTTGAAAGGCGCCTCTTTCGGGGTCTGACCTTGCCCTCTGAGAGCATTCTTTTTGCCCTTTTTTTTCCTTCGTGGCATTCGCTCGGCCCTTGTCGTATAATCACTGAATCAGCAAAACCTTAGGATTTGACTTGAAATTCCTTATCATATTTTTTTATAACACAAAACTGATCAATTTGGTCTTATAAAAATTTTTTGGGTGGAGACTAAAACAGTGGCCAGAGTGGATGATTACATAACAGCAGTATCGCTTGGGAAAAAAGAGCTCGCGGGCGAAGACCCGAAACAGATCGCCCGGAGAAGCGGCGCGATTTATGTTGAGGGAGCCGATGGAAAAACCGGTCTTTCCATTAATTTTTTAAACAAGAAGATTGATATTTCCTGGCCCGAACTGGATTTCTCATACAGCGTTGACGGCAAGGAAGTGCCCATCCAGCAACAGGTTCTCCTTCTTCACTATCTGAATTTGGTCGAGGATGTGGAAATATCAGAAGAATGGATTGCCTACCAGGAAGTGCCAGATGGGAAATTTTACCTGGATGCCTTCATCAGACGGGCCAAAAATCCCATGGTGCAGGGTTTTGGAAACAATCCGGAACTGATGGCGAAACTGACAACCGAAGTATACGGCGCCACACCCATGGATCAGGGAGACCTGTCGGTCAGAATTCTCGCCCTGCCGCTGGTTCCGGTGGCCTTGATTCTATGGGAAGGGGATGATGAGTTTACCCCGGAAGGCACCATACTTTTTGACCGGACCGTGTCTCAGTTGTTATCAGCGGAAGACATCGCCTGGCTGGCGGGAATGATTATCTATCCGCTGCTGGGTATGGCTGCCGGAAAATAAATATTTAGAGGTGACATATGAATTCAGATAAACCTTTGATCGCTGTAATTATGGGAAGTGCTTCCGATTCCGACGTCATGAAAGGTTGCGTTGACGTATTGAAAGAAATGAGCATTCCCCATGAAGTCAAGATCCTGTCTGCCCACAGGACACCTGAGCAGACCCGGGAATACGCGGCAACCGCTGCGGAACGTGGGATTCAAGTCATTATTGCCGGGGCTGGATGGGCGGCGCACCTGGCCGGCGCCATCGCAGCCCAGACCACCCTGCCGGTGATCGGCATCCCCATCGACTCATCGCCACTAAACGGCATGGACGCGCTCTTGTCCACAGTCCAGATGCCGTCGGGCATTCCGGTGGCCACCGTTGCCCTGGGAAAAGGAGGTGCCAAGAACGCCGCAGTCCTGGGTACGCAGATTCTGGGGTTGAAAGATCCCATCATTGCGGAAAAAGTAACGAACTATCGAAAGGCATTGACCCTGGCGGCTTCGGAAAAAATCGACTCGTGGGATAAAGATAACCGTTGACGGTTTTTTTTAATGGACATGGACCTTTCGGGAAACCATGCCGACTCCGCCAAAGTGGCTACGACGGCCGGGCTGGAAAAACAAGTGACGGATGCTGCCGGAGTTCTGAAATCAGGGGGGCTGGTGGCCTATCCAACGGAGTCTTTTTACGGGCTCGCAGCGGATGTGGCCAATAAAACGGCCATCCGGCACCTCTTTTACGTGAAACGGAGAGAGGTTGGTGAACCCGTATTGCTCCTGATTCCTGCCGCTGAATCCCTGGAACGATATGCGGCCCATGTTTCAGAAACGGCCATTCGGCTTATGGGCGCATTCTGGCCGGGAGGCTTGACCCTTGTGTTTGAGGCTCAAAAAGAAGTTTCAACGTTGCTCACGGCCGGAACCGGGAAAATCGGCATTCGCCTCTCAAGCCACCCCGTTGCCACGGCACTGGCCCAAGCCATGGGTTCGGCCATTACCGGCACCAGCGCCAATATTTCAGGTGAACCTCCCTGCAATACACCTGCTGGGGTCTTACAAGCTCTTGGAAAGGGGGTGGATAAAATACTGGATGGTGGTGAAACACCGGGTCAAAAGCCTTCGACCGTTCTGGATATGACCACCCACCCTTATGCTGTTTTAAGAGAGGGTATCATTGCAAGAGAGATGTTGCTGCCCTATTGTGGGGTTTTGTGTTAAGGGTTTACTATCAGGTTTTTTTTGGGAGAAAATGGTACCATGAGTGCTACACTGCCGGAAACAGAAGATCAGGAAGAAATCAAGGAATCCATCAAAAAACTGCTCAAGAAAAGAAATGCCATTCTGCTGGCGCATAATTATCAACCGCCTGAAATACAAGATATTGCAGATATTTGTGGTGATTCATTAGAGCTGTCAATTAAGGCTTCTCAAACCGATGCAGATGTGATTGTTTTCTGCGGTGTTCATTTCATGGCGGAAACCGCCTCGATTCTCTGCCCCGATAAGACGATTCTCCTCCCTGCTGCGGACGCGGGTTGCCCCATGGCGGACATGATCACCGCCGAGGGGCTGATCAAGAAAAGAAAAGAAATACCAGAAGCGATGGTGATCAGTTATGTGAATACCAGCGCCAGCGTCAAAGCGGAAAGCGATATATGTTGTACGTCAGCGAATGTTATTCAGGTGGCCAACTCGGTGGCCCCCGAAAAACCGATCCTCATGACCCCGGACAGGAATCTGGCACAATACGCTTTAAGCCGTACCAGTCGAGACATCCGATATTGGGATGGATACTGTCCCATCCATAACAACCTGACCGTTGAACAGGTGAAAAAAGTGAAAAAGGCCCATCCGGGGGCGCCTTTTCTCGCCCATCCCGAATGCCCACCGGAGATTCTCGCACTTGCCGATGAAATCAAGAGCACATCCGGCATTCTCGCTTATGCGGCCCATTCGAGCAAAAAGGAATTTATCATCGGCACGGAGGTGGGAATCCTTCATCCCCTTAAAAAAGCCAACCCTCTAAAAACCTTTATTCCCGCTGACACCGGCATGCTCTGCCCCGATATGAAAAAAATAGGGTTGTCTCAGATTCAACTTGCCCTGGAAACCCTGCATCCGGAGGTGCGGGTTCCTGAAGAGATCAGGGTCAGAGCAAAAGCGGCAGTGGAAAGAATGCTAATGATTCCCCCAACATAAATTTCCGTCTCCATGAGAAAGAAACACCCAATGAATGAGACACCCAGAATAAAATCCAATCTGGAATACCTTCGAAAACTTTTCATCATGCCCGATTCTCCGGATAAATTCATTGAATTCGGACATGAACTTCTGGAGATGCTTCATGATTTTTTCCAGGAGAAGGGGGGCATTCACAGCAGCATCAGTTTGCCTGAACTGAGCGAGATTTTCAACCAGAAGTCACTGCCCCATGAACCCCACCTCATCAAGGACGTGCTGGCTGAGATCAAAACCAAAGTTATCGCCCACTCGGTCAAAGTGGGGAACCCCTATTATATCGGCCACATGATCAGCGCGGTGCCCTATTTTATGATTTTGCTGGAAATGATCATCGCAGCGCTGAACCAGAACCAGGTCAAAATTGAAACCGCAAAAGCGTCCAGTTTCGTTGAACGGGAAATGGTGGCCTGGCTCCACCGCATGGTTTTTGATCGCACCGATCGATTTTATGAAAAGAACATCCAGAATCATCGCATTGCGCTTGGCAATGTCACCTCCGATGGCTCCCTGGCAAATGTAACGGCACTTCTGGTGGCGAGGGAAAAGGCCTTTCCACCGGAGGCGAATTTTCCCGGTCTCCGCACGGCGGGGATGCATCGTGCGCTTCAACATTATGGATATGACCGAGGCGTTATCATGGTGTCGACACGGGGGCACTATTCCATTAAAAAGGCAGCCAATCTGCTGGGTTTAGGTGAAGAGAACGTCATCACCATTCCTGTTGATGAAAAAAACAGGATCAATATCAGCAGCCTGTCCCGAAAAATAGATTCTTTTGAAGAAACAGGCCGTGGAAGCAGAACCAAGATCATCGCTATTGTGGGAATCGCCGGTACAACGGAGACCGGCAACGTGGATGACCTTTACGGTTTAGGCAAAATTGCCCGTGAAACAGGGGCCTATTTTCACGTGGATGCCTGCTGGGGCGGTTCAGCCTTGCTGGCTGATGAATATGGGGCCCTGTTCAAGGGCATTGAAAAGGCTGATTCAGTATCCATTGACGCCCATAAACTGCTCTATTGTCCCATGAGCATGGGCCTCATCCTGTTCCGTAACGAGAAAGATCTGAGTACAATCCGACATTCATCAAAATATATTATCAGGCGAAATTCTGTTGATACGGGCCGCTTTACCATTGAAGGCTCAAGGCCCTTTGCCGCCTTGAAACCTTGGGCTTCCCTTAAAATTATCGGGCGAGAGGGTTACGGGATTCTTATGAAGCAGGCGCGAAAGGCAACCGAAAACTTACTCGGCATGATCAGGCATTGCGGCAATTTCGAAGCGTTGAACGACCCGGACCTGTTTATTCTGACCTACCGTTTTATCCCCGAGACACTCAAAAGCCATATCGCTTCACTGGAAGAAACGGCGGAGCAGGAAAAAGGTGAGAAAAAGAAGGAAACCGAAGAAAAAGTCAGAAAGATCAATTTTCTGGTGAATGGGTTGAACATCAAGCTTCACAAAGCCCTCAGGAGAGATGATACCACATTTGTTTCTCGCACCACCCTGGAATCCACCCGCTACAGGCCACAGAATATTGTGGTGCTGCGGGCGGTGCTCATGAATCCCCTGATCAACAAACAGGTTCTGGAAGAGATTGTGGCCACGCAAAATCGCATTGGATCGAATCTCTGGAAGGAATTTGAGCCGGCCTACCAGAAAATGATTAATGGGAAATAATTCCCTTGAAATGGGCGCTTACCCAATCCATTCGGCGCACCCGTCTGCACCGCTCTGACACAATGATGGATTGGGCTTCATAAACGGCCTTTTCCAACTTATCATTAATGACGATATAATCGTACCACGAACAGCTCTTGATTTCTTTTGAGGCTTGCGTCATTCGCTTTTTGATCACCGAGGGACCATCAGTTCCCCGGGTTTTCAACCGGTTTTCCAGGGTCTCAAGAGATGGCGGCAATAGAAAAATAAGGACACTGTCGGGGAATTGTCTTTTTACATTTCGCCCCCCTTGGCTATCCACGTCCATCAGGATGTCAAAGCCTGCCGATGCTTGTTTATTGATTGCCGCCAGAGAAGTGCCATACAGGTGGCCATGGACTTCCGCCCACTCCAGAAAAGCGTTTTTCTCAATCGTTTCCCTGAAGGTACTCCGGCTGACAAAATGATAATCAACACCGTCCTGTTCACTGCCGCGAGGGGGGCGGCTGGTATGTGAAATGGAATATACGAGGCCTTCAAGTCTTTCCATCAAGGCCTCTGCAATGGTCGATTTCCCGGTACCTGAGGGCGCTGAGAAAACGAAAATCTGTCCGGTCATGATCATTCTTCCAATTCCCGGGAAGGGATATTTCCTTCGGGACTGAATCGCTGTGCAATGGTTTCCGATTGCACGGCGGACAAAATGACATGGTTACTGTCCGTGATCAATACGGAGCGGGTGCGCCTTCCTTGTGTGGCGTCGATGAGCCGTTTTTCTTCCCGGGCTTCGTCCCGGAGTCGCTTTATGGGAGCTGCGCCGGCAGAGATGATGGCAATGACGCGTCTGGAAACAACCGAATTTCCAAAACCGATATTCACAAGCTTAACACTCATGGACAAATCTCCTTGTACGGGCGCCCAGTTCAAAATTGGGTCTTTCGCCCCTACTCAACATTTTGGACCTGCTCCCGAAGCTTTTCCAGCTCCGCCTTCATTTCCACTACCGTTCTTGAAACAAACCCATCGGAGGCCTTTGAGCCGAGGGTATTGACCTCACGATTCATTTCCTGAATGAGAAAATCGAGTCTTCTGCCCACCACATCGTCCATTTCCAGGTATGTGGTGAACTGTTCAATATGGCTTTCCAACCGAACCAGTTCTTCCGTGATGTCGGACCGTTCTGCAAAAACAGCCACTTCCTGAGCAATGCGATCCGGATCCACTTCAACCCCCTGGCACAGCCTCTCTACATTTTCCTTCAGGCGGATTTGATAGGCCTCAACGATCTCGGGAGCACGGCCGCGCACATCATCAACGAACCCACCTACCCTTTCAAGTCTTTTTCTCAAGTCGGTCTCGATGGCAGTCCCTTCTTTCTGTCTCATTTCCATCAGGGAATCAAGGCCCAGAGAAAGGGTTTCGTGAAGGCCCTTCGCCATTTCTTCTTCGTCATCTGTATCCGTTTTAACGTTCACCACGTCGTTCATTTGAAGAAGGGTTTCCAACCGCAACTCCTGATTGAGCCCTGAACGGTTGGACAACTGGTTGAAAATTCTCAAATAGGCGTCTACCAGCGGCAGGTTCAGTTCAAGCACATAGGGAGGGGCTTCCTGGGAACTTTCGATTTGAAAGAAGACTTCAATACGTCCCCTTCCGATTTTTGAATCGATGAGGGTTCGCAACTGCTTTTCAAACCCCTGAAGATTTCTGGGCATCCTGATAACGACGTCCCGATAACGGTTGTTGAGGGATTTAATCTCCACCAGAAACCGCTTTCCATCCCGCAGGCAATCTCCTTTTCCATAGGCGGTCATGCTTTTAATCAATGGATTTCCCCTCTCTTAATTGGGCCAGATATTGGGATCTGATGGTATTAAACCAGTCGATCATTTTCGGATCGGCATAATCGGGGTAAGTCCAGTCCAGTATCTCAAAACCGCCCCGTTTGAAAACCAGTGTCAGGTCGGCGTAGATCCCTTTTTGCAGATAGATCCTGTGGATGTAATTCTTGCCGGTGGCCAGAACCAGCCTTTCCAGGGAAATATACCCCGGATCAATATTGATCCGTCTTTGCTCTCCTTTCAAATATGTTTTTTCGATCTCATTGGTTTTGAGTTTTATTTTCACCAGCATTTCAGGGGGGATGAGGTTTTTAAAAGAAAGAAATCGACGGTAAAGAGGCCATCCCATCTCCTTTTCGTAGTAGCGGGTTCGGTCAAAGAAAATTTCGGGGCTGATCCAGTCTGCCTCTCCATAGATATCCGACAGGTGCCCCATAACCTTTTCAACGAGTTCATTTTCAGGAGAAAAAAGACTCATCATCAGTTTAACATCATCTGATATTTCCGGTTGACTCATAATGGCATTTCCTGAATTTGAATCATATCCCGCGTACGGGCGCCCAGTTCAAAATTGGGTCTTTCGCCCCTACCTCTCAGGCCTTCAAAATGGCGTCTTTCACGACCTCTGCTGTTGCTGCGGAGGTTCCCACTTCACCGACCACAATGCCGGCTGCAACATTGGCCACATGAGCCGCCGCCTTTAAATCCATTCCCACAGCCAGCCCCAGGGAGATGGCGCTGATCACTGTATCCCCGGCACCGGTCACATCGAAAACTTTCTTGGCCACGGTGGGAATGTGGGTAATTTCCCCATCACGTTCAAAAAGGGTCATTCCGTCTTTGCCCTGGGTAATTAAAACGGACCGGCAGTTCAATGCATCCAGCATTTTACGGCCGGCTTTATTAAGCGTTTCTTCATCAACGATTTTGAAACCGCAAAACTGACCTGCTTCGTGATGATTGGGGGTGATGACATCCACCCCAGTGTAATGTTCAAAGTTGCCGGTTTTAGGGTCCACTGTCACGACCATTTCCGGATTGATGGACTCTGTTCCGATCAGGGACCAAAGGCCTTTCATCAGGGACTCGGAAATCAACCCTTTTCCATAATCGGAAATCACAACGGCGTCAATATCAGGAAATGTCGCCGCTGCAAAATCAAGCATCCGCTGAACACTTTCAGCTCGGATTTCGACCCGGCTCTCCCGATCGTACCGAACAATTTGCTGGTTCCGGGCCACAACCCTGGTTTTGATACTGGTGGGACGGCCCTTTTCCACGGCCAGGCCATCGGACCTCAGTCCCATGCGCGTAAGCTCGGATATAATTTCCTGACCCATGGCATCGTCACCCACAACCCCGCACAGGATCGCATCGGCACCCAGCGCCCCCATATTTCGCACCACATTGGCGGCGCCTCCCAGAAGTTTTGTTTCCCGCTCAACGTCCAGGACCGGCACGGGCGCTTCCGGAGAAATCCGGGAGACATCTCCCCAGATAAATTTATCCATGATAATGTCGCCCAAAACAGCGATCCTTGCGTCGGAAAACCGGTCTATGCTCAGGGTCAGCTGGTCCTTTGAATCATGTGTGTTTTTCAATTCACTTATGTTCATAGGAAATTCCCGTGTTTTCTTTTTAAAACCTTCAACATCACGCTATGGCATGGGGTTATACATCTCACGCTTTGGGTTGTAAACAGATATCATTTCCCCATGTTCCGCCTTAATTCCTGAATCGTCTCCGCATAATCCTTGCTGTGATAAATGGCCGAACCGGCCACAAAAACATCAGCGCCCGCTGAGGAAACGCTTTGAATGGTTTCAGAGTTGATGCCGCCATCCACCTCGATCTCCATATTAAGCCCTAATTTATTAATTTTTTCCCTTAATGATTTGATCTTTGAAATCACTTCGGGAATAAATTCCTGCGCTTCAAAGCCGGGGTTTACGCTCATGATCACGACCATATCCAATTGGGTGAGCACATGATCCAGCACACTGATGGGGGTAGCAGGGTTCAACGCCACGGCCGCTTTGGCACCGCAGGATTTGATATAATTCACGGTTCGGTGGAGGTGGACAGTGCTTTCCGCGTGAACACTGATAATATCGGCGCCTGCTTTCACAAATTCCTCAATGAAAAGATCCGGTTGGGAAATCATCAGATGGACGTCGAAAGGGATGTCAGTAACGGGTCTTGCCGCTTTAACCACCAAAGGTCCGATGGTGATGTTGGGGACAAAGTGGCCATCCATGACATCGATGTGAATATAGTCCGCTCCCGCGTTTACAACGGACGTAATCTCTTCGCCCAGACGGGTGAAGTCGGCGGACAGGATCGAAGGTGATATTTTTTTCATATTATTCCTCCCTTGAGCCAATTTCAAAACGCCCCCTTTTGCCCGATCTCTGCGTCAGACTCAAATTTTAATCCTCGAAATATTGAACATATTCCTGCGGTTAAAATTTTCGTCTTCCTTGATCTCGAACAAAATTGAACATTTTGAAACTGGCTCCCTAAAATCAGTTTTTCCTGAAAAGTGCCGCAAAAAACCCTTCCATGCCGTGAATATGGGGAAAGGTTTTGAAAAAGCCATGATCATTCACCAGGTCGACGCCCCAGGGGGAGATACGCGGCCGCAAGTCCTGAAGTACAACGTCATGATTCTCTCGCAATACACTTTCCACCATCCCCTCATTTTCCTCTTTTGAGATGGTACAGGTCACATACAGCATTTCACCATTTCGGTCCAGCACCTGACAGGATCGGGACAAGATAGATTTTTGTATCATTGCCAGGCGTTTGATGTCATCCTCTTTTTTGGTCAGTTTCG
>CAZPQA010000050.1:0-22999 GCA_964588535.1 uncultured Desulfobacteraceae bacterium | reverse complement strand
TTACGGGCCACTGCATGGGGGCTTCAAGCGCCATTGAGGCCATATTGGCTATGGAGGGGATGAAGAACGGCATTTTGCCGCCCACCATCAACTACACCCCGGACCCTGAATTGAGGCTGGATTGTGTGCCGGAGGGAGCCAGGTATTTAGACCAGGAATTTGTTTTGAAAAACGCTTTTGGATTTGGCGGGTGCAATGCATGTGTTGTTTTTCGAAAAATTGCATGAGAAATTATAGTGGGGGGTGTTGAGATGAGGCCGAAACCATTTATTCCTCAACCCCTCGGTGATGACAATCCTTGTGTACGGGATGAAACCGACGGCCGTATCTGGCACCGATGCGAAACCCGTGTGCTGTACGCGGACACGGATCGGTCCGGGCTGGTATACCATTCCAACTATTTCCGGTTTTTTGAACTGGGGCGGGCCACTTTGATGCGGGATACGGCGTATCCCTACCGGGAGATCGAGGCGGGGGGCCATATTTACCCCATTATCGAAGTGGGGGTTACATACCACTCGTCCCTTCGATATGATGATCCCCTATGGATTTACACGATACCTGGAAAGCTGGAACGGGTTCGCCTGGCGTTCGATTATATCATTTGCCATGGCGAAACCGGGGAAATAGTTTGCAGGGGCTTTACCCGCCATTGTGCCCTGAACGCTGCGGGCACCCCTGTGGCCATTGATGAAAAAACCCGTCACTTATGGAACGTCTTCCCAAAATAACGGATCGGGTGCGGCTGCCCCTGAGCATCAACGTTCCGACTTACCTCATGGACCATCAATTCCAGGGTAAAGCCGTTCTGCCCGCGGTGGAGGCCATGGAAATATTGGCTGCATCCACCTTGGCTTATCTGCCGGGAACGGCCGTTGGCTGCATCCGCAACGCGAGCTTTGACAAGTTTCTGGTCATTGAAGCGGGGTGTGACGAAATAAACGCCTATAACGACCTTGAAGTTTTTGACAATGGCACCGTGGTTTCAAAGCTCATTACCAGAACCCGATCCGGAAAGGCGATGATCACCCGAACCAAAGAACATGCAGTACTGCGTTTCCAGGATTTTCCAAAAATCCCGGATCCGCTCCCCTCAAGAATTCCGGAAACGCCCCAATATCATATTTCGGTTGAAACCATCTACAAAAATCTGGTACCCTTTGGTCCCAGTTATCACAACCTGAAAGATGGTGTAAGCCTCTCAGAAACGGGCGCTGAGGCAACGGTTTATGCGCCCTCGTTCGTGGGATTGCCGATCCCTCTGGGTTCACCCCTTCCCCTGGATGCAGCTTTTCATGCCGCCTGTGTCTGGGGACAGCGTCACGCTGGGTTGGTGGGTTTTCCAGTGGGTTTTGCCTTGCGCCGGCTGTTCGCGCCGACCCGCTCCGGGAACACCTATACCGCCAGGGTTTTCCCAAAAAAGGTTCATCCGGACCGGTTTCTGGTGGATATATGGATCACGGGCATGGACGGAACGCTTCAGGAAGCCGTGCTGGATGTGGTGATGAAAGATGTGAGTGGGGGCAGGGTCAAGCCCCCCTCCTGGATCGTAATGGAGAAGAGAAATGATTAAAAATTTTTTACCCTGCCTACTGATTTTTTTATATTTGCAGGATGCGGTGATGATAGCACTCATAACCCCCCTGACTGCGCAAGATTGCGCCGTATTTTGATTCGTATACAAGGCACATCCACCAGTGCATATTAGTGGATATGTGCCGGTGGATGCAACGCTGTAGACGGATCAAAGGACAAGCCAGGTTGTGTATTATTTTTTTGCCGAGGCCCTAAGAGCCTGTTTGAAAATTATCTCGTCGCGAGGTTGAGCGAGGTTTTCGAGGGCAAGAAAGCGACGAAAATTCTGACGCTGTTGTTGTAACTGACAAAGTTCACTGTTTGGTCTCACACGTCCTCTCCAGATATCTGTTGTGACGATGTATCTGTTTTGTCCTATTTCTTGCCTTTACCTTTGCCTTTATCCTTGTCTTTGTCCTTATCGTCGTCTTTGTCCTTATCGTCGTCTTTGTCCTTATCGTCGTCTTTGTCCTTATCGTCATCTTTGTCCTTATCGTCGTCTTTGTCCTTATCGTCATCTTTGTCCTTATCGTCGTCATCTTCGATTCCCCCGAAATGTATTGAACATCCAATTTTCGGGTAAGCCGAGTTATCCGGATCTGAAATTAGCCAAACATATTCCCCTCCGGATAGACATTTATACCGATCATCAATTTTCAGGTTTGGCGAATCATGCTCCATAAAATATGCACTTTCGTCCATCTCTATGCTATATCTATTAGCCAGACAATGTGCTGCACGGGCTTTCTCAGTATGAGAGGCATATTGGGGTATAGCTATTGATGCTAAAACCCCGATAATGGCAAAAACCATCATTAGTTCTATTAAGGTAAAGCCTGCAGAATTATTGTTTTTTAATGTTTTCATTTTATCAACTCCGGCACAGGTTTATTCTTGCTGACCCTGATTTCCTTGAAGCCGTATAGCTGCGGATTGGGACTGTGCACCACCACGTCTCCTTCTGTTTCGGTTACCATATAGGGCTTTTTGCTTGCGGGACAGACAATATTATTGTCTGGCAGTTTCCCTTCTTGCAGCAATTTGGATATGTGCCAGAGGTTCTTGATGCACTGGTCGGTCTGAGCATCTGTTGAGTAGGTTCCGTACCTGATGGGCTTTTTTTCTTCAAAGGTGGACATCAATCTAGGAATCTGTATGGCGATAATGGCAATACAAGCCGCAATAATGACCCATTGAGACACAGCCCATATCTTGCTCTTCCTTTTTTTTCTTATCTCCCGTTCCTGTTTTTTGCCCTCTTTTTCCTTAATTCGTTCATCTGCCCCCAAGGAGGCATCCTGAGCAGCCACGAGGATGGCACAGCGACTACATACAACGTCCTTGTCTTTTCCTGATGGGGCACATTCATCACATAGGGGCTTGTGGCATTGAGAGCATTTGGCTACCCCATCTTTATGGGGATGGTAGGTGCACTTCATGGGGTCATCCTTTCTAAATGAATCTATGCATATTTTCTTCTGTTTTATAAAAGAAGTTTGTGAAGATCCTGCATGCGATCTTCAAATTCCTTGCCCGAAAAACAGAATTTAAGATCTTGAAACCGCTGCCGCATTTTTTCAACCCGGGACTTAACCTGAGCGTTCTTGAGGACCACGTCCCTGATCAATGACGCCAGTTCCTGAAAATCCGTCTCTTCCATACCGAATCGCGTCATCTCCGAAACCCCCAGGCGCAGCGCACCGGATGCCGTAAACCCCTCTTCATCGGGAACCGCCTGGTAATTGCAGATAATGTTGTTTTTCTCCAGCCTTATGGCCATCTCCGGACCACGTCCGTATCCCACGGGCAGTATGACCTGGTGGGTTTCGGTGTATCCCATGTGGGGCTCTCCCGCTGGTTCAAGACCACAGTCTGAGAGAGCCTGGGCAAAGGCCTTGGCGCTGGCAATGACCTTGGGCTGATAGTCATCCTTGAAATGATTCATTTCGTAGGCCGCCATGAGCAGACCGAGCAGGGTGCCCGGGTGATGGTTGGACACGGATCCGGGAAAGGTGCGCCTTTGAAAGGTTTCCCAGAGTTCATACCGGACGTCCTGTTCTGTGAAGGGGCATCCCACAATGCCCCGCTGGGTCCCGAAGTAGGTTTTGTGGGTGGAACCGGTCACCAGGTGGGCGCCCTCCTTGAAGGGTTCCTGAAAGTGGGGCCCGATGAGCCCTAGCACGTGCGCCATGTCCACCATCAACACGGTGTTCGTGAGCCCATGGTCTTCCAGGAATCGGGCGATATCCGCTATGGGTTCCCGATAGATCACCATGCTTTTCCCCAGGATAATCAGCTCCGGCCGGTAGATTTCGATGGCTTTAAGGGTGGCGGACACATCGATTTTGTAAGGGTTATCCGGCAACACGGGGAAATTGACCACCGCGGGGCGTTCGGTTATGGGATCGTGGGCCACAAAGTCCCGGAGTGCCCCCATGGGCTGGCTGCTGAGATGCCCTCCCTTGGCGATGTGGTGGCACATGACCTGCCGGATACGTTGCGCCTCCCGTTTTCGATCGGTGCGATTCAGGTAGTCCACCATGGCGCTATACACGGCCATATTGGCCATCTGTCCGCTAATTAGACGAGTTTCCACCTCCCGGCAACCCAGATAGGTTTGCAATTCCGCTTCCAGCAGATATTCTACCTCGGCAATGAAATCCGTCCCCTGATAGTAGAAAATGTCCGCGTCATAAAATGCTTTTGCATTCTTGTGCTCAGCATATCGAAAGGCCGGATCCATGATGGAAAGATATCGCACCATGGGGGAAAGGGTCATTTCCGATGGAATGAGGTTTATGCATGACTGCTGCCGCCAGGTGTGGTTATCAATGGTTTTTTGAAGCAGCCGTTTAACTTTTCTGCTTGAATTTCTTTCATCCCGGGGTGCCGAAGCTGCTGAATGGCCATAGAGAATCGGGCGGGCATAGGGGGGTGCATCGGATCTTAGGTGAAAGGGCACGACCAATGCTTCAATGGTCTTTCCGCGAACTTCGACAAGGAGGGGTTCGTCCACTTCGATATTACTGTCTACATAGCCCAGACAGATGGCGCGAAGCCGATGTTGATCTGTCAATACGGAGCTTAATCCTTCGCCCTTCATGACCCACATGGGAACCATGGTGCCGCTGGTGATAGCACCCGCTGGTTGGTCCCCTTTGAAGATTTTTGACCCCGGGCGGGCAACACCCCTTTCGGCGAGTGCAATGGGCCTGATCATTCGAGGCAGATTCGCGGGGTCTGCATGATCATGTTGAATGATTTTTTTGAGATCTTCAAACTGTTTCATCAGCGCTGATTTCCCCACGAAATCGCCCTTGAACGGTGAAAAGCTGACAGCGGGTTTTGCAATGGGACAGGCCAGTATGGGGATTTCCCGACCATCGGGGTCCAGCCCCAGCTCGTGCCCGTAAAGGGGGAGCCCCGCCTCAAGGCGTAGGGTGTCCCGTGCGCCGAGTCCCACTGGAAAAGCCCCCTCGTCCAGAAGCCGCCGCCATATCACGGGGGCCTGTGCGGTGTCCATAAACAGCTCGAAACAGATGGGTTCTCCGGTATAACCGGTGCGGGAAAGCAGCACCCGGGCTCCTGAAACGGAAACGACCCCAACACAGTTCCGTCTGGGTTCAGGCGGTTGTCCTCCGGTAATGATTTTTTGAAGAATTCTTCGGGATTCCGGACCCTGAAGGGAGAGCATGGCCATTTCCCGTGTACGGTCCAGTAACTCCAGTTCATGGAAATCCGTCATAAAGTTTTGGAAATGCTCCCAGTCTTTATGCCGATTGGCAGCATTAACCACCAAAAGGAATTCATCGTCTTGAAATCGATAGAGATATGCATCATCTACAGCACCCCCTGTTTCGGTGGGAATGAGGGTGTACTGAGCGCCTACCGTATGAATGTCGAGGGATGCGGCATTGTTGGTGAGGACATGTTGAAGGAAGGCCAAACCGCCTTTTCCCCTGACCAGAAAACGGCCCATGTGGCTCACGTCAAACAGGCCCGCCCCCCGGCGGGTGTTCAGATGCTCCCGAACGATGCCGTCAGGGTACATGAGGGGCATCTCCCAGCCGCCGAATTCAACCATTTTGGCTTCCAGGGCCAGGTGCTGTTCGTAAAAAGGGGTTCTGAGAGGTTCGCTCATGGGTTTGACTCCTGAAAAGTGTTAAGAGACCGTAAAGATCATACAATGCTTCACGAAAACTTGCAAGCAGCAAAGACCCGTAAGGGCGTGAATTGTCTTGACTTGAAAATGGGTCCTTTACTATATATTGGTGATCTGTTTTCAGGGAAGGTTATGTGTTTCAAGTTGATGGTTTTTGGAAAGGGGAAATTCAATGAGAGAGGTTGTTATTGTCAGTGCGTGCAGGACCCCCGTCGGTGAATTCGCCGGGTCGCTGAGCGCTGTTTCCGCCACGGATCTCGGGGCGTTGGTTATCAAGGAAGCCCTCAAACGGGCAGGCGTTGAAAATAAGGATGTTGACGAGGTGATCATGGGCAGTGTGCTGCCTCACGGCCTGGGACAGAACCCGGCCCGTCAGACCATGGTTCGCGCAGGGTTGCCCTGGGATGTGGGGGCCATTACCGTCAACAAAGTCTGTGGTTCGGGTCTCAAGGCGGTGATGCTGGCGGCCCAGGCCGTTCAGTGCGGTGACGCGGACGTGGTGGTGGCAGGGGGACAGGAAAACATGAACCTATGCCCCTATATGCTGAAAAAGGCCAGGACCGGATATCGCATGAACAGCGACCAGATGGTGGACGGCATGGTCCATGATGGGCTCTGGGACCATGTAAACGATTTTCACATGGGAATCAGTGCGGAACTGGTGGCGGAAAAATATAAAGTCAACCGTGAAGATTCAGACGTATTTGCATTAAATTCCTACGAAAAATGCTGGATAGCTCAAGAGAAAGGGAAATTCAGGGGCGAGATTGTTCCCGTGGAGATCCCCAGCCGAAAAGGCGATCCGGTGATTTTTGATACGGATGAAATTCCCACCCGAAAGCCTTTGACCAGCATGGAAGGGCTGAAAAAGCTGCGCCCGGCGTTTAAAAAAGACGGTCTTGTGACAGCGGGGAACGCATCCAAGATTGCCGATGGGGCGTCGGCCCTGGTGGTGATGAGCCGGGAAAAGGCGGACGCGCTCGGTTGCAAACCCCTGGTGCGTGTGGGTGCGCAGGGCGCCTCCGGGTTGGATATGAAATATGTGCTGGTGGCGCCGATTTTGTCCATACCGAAGGTGCTGGCAAAGGATGGCCTCAAGGTTGAAGATATTGACCTGCACGAGATCAATGAGGCATTCAGCACATCGTCCGTGGCCATTAACCGGCAACTGAACATTGATCCTTCAAAAGTAAATATCCATGGCGGGTCCGTGGCCATCGGACACCCCATCGGTGCCAGCGGTGCAAGAGTGTTGACCACATTGATTCATGCCATGAAAGACCAAGGCGCCGGGGTGGGCGAGGCCTCCCTTTGTCTGGGGGGTGGCGAAGCCGTGACGCTGGTGGTCTATAACGAAGGATAATCATAAAAAGAAAAAACAGGAGAGATAAGAATGGGAGATGTGGTCGTTGTTTCAGGGAAGAGAACCCCTGTGGGTACATTCGGAAAGACGCTGAAATCGACACCGGTGGTAGAATTGGGGGCGCTGGTGCTGAAAGAAACCCTCAAAAATGTGCAGTTAAAACCGGTGGCCACTGACAGTTTGAAGCAGTTTGAGCCTGACGCACTCAAAGGCCTTGGCATGATCGATCTTGAAAAACAGGCTTACGATTACGATGATGCCCTCCAGGCTGTTCAAGTGGATGAAGTCATCATGGGAAACGTGGTCGGTGCGGCCCAGGGGCAGAACGTTGCTCGCCAGGCCATGATCAAGGCAGGGATCACCAAGGAAACGAGTGCTTTTACGTTGAATAAGGTATGTGCTTCCGGCATGAAAGCTATTGCCCTGGCGACCCAGTCCATTGCTGCCGGAGATGCTGATGTAATTCTGGCGGGCGGCATGGAAAACATGAGCCTCATTCCCTATGCGTTGCCCGCGGCCCGCTGGGGTGCCCGCATGAATAACGCTGACCTGGTGGATCTGATGGTCATGGATGGCCTTTTTGAGATTTTTTATGGATACCACATGGGGTTGACAGCGGAAAACATTGCGGAGAAGTACGGTATTACCCGGGAAGAGCAGGATGAACTCGGCGCCTTGAGCCACCAGCGTGCCATGAAAGCCATTGCAGACGGTCTTTTCAAGGATGAGATTGTGCCGGTGGTGATACCGCAACGGAAAAAAGATCCGCTGATTTTCGATACGGATGAACGGCCCATGGAGACCACCGTGGAAAAAATGGCCAGGCTCAGGCCCGCCTTTAAGAAGGACGGCACCGTAACAGCGGGAAATGCATCCGGAATCAACGATGCAGCCGCAGCGCTTCTGCTCATGTCGGATGAAAAGGCAAAAAACCTTGGGTTGAAACCGCTTGTAAAAATACGCGCCTTTTCCTCTGCGGGGATGGACCCGGCCTACATGGGGCTTGGCCCCATTCCGGCGGTGAGGAAACTGCTGAAAAAAGAAAACCTCACCATCGACGATTTTGGCGCCATCGAGTTGAACGAAGCGTTTGCGTCTCAGGCCATTGCCTGTGTGCGGGAGCTTGGGTGCGACATGGAAAAAACCAATGCACTGGGTAGCGGCATCTCCATCGGGCATCCCATCGGGTGTTCCGGCGCGCGCATAACCTTGACGCTCCTTGGTGAAATGATGCGGAAAAACGTTGAACTGGGCCTGGCTTCCCTCTGCATCGGCGGTGGGCAGGGTATGGCCATGATTCTGGAGGCGTGTTGATTTTATCTAAATATCAATCTTACGGGGGCAGAAATAATGTCATTTGAAAATATTATCTTTGAAGAACACGGAAATATAGCGGTTATCAAATTTAACCGGCCCAAGGCTTTGAATGCCATCAATCCCGGTGTTCTGGCCGAGGTGATTGAGGTCTTGGACAAAATCGAGGCGGATGGGGTCGTCAAGGTGCTGATCCTTACGGGAGAAGGCGATAAAGCGTTTATTGCGGGAGCGGACATCAGTCACATGGCCGATTTTTCACCGCTCCAGGGCCGGCAATTTGCCGAGGAAGGACAACAGCTTCTCTTCCGACTGGAAAGTCTTCCCATACCGATCATCGCCTGCGTCAACGGCTTTGCCTTGGGTGGTGGAACGGAAATGGCCATGGCGTGTGATTTTATCTATGCCTCTGAAAAAGCCAAGTTCGGTCAGCCCGAGATCAGTCTTGGGATCATGCCTGGATTCGGTGGAACCCAGCGTTTATCCCGTCTGGTGGGTAAAGCAATGGCCAAAGAACTTTGCATGACAGGTGTGATTATCAGTGCTCAGGAAGCCAAAGAGATCGGCCTGGCCAACAAAGTGTTTCCCGCGGATGCCCTGTGGGAGGAAACCATGAAAACCGCCGAACTCATGGCAAGCAAGGGCAGGGTGTCCATGAAGGCCATTAAAAACTGCATTGATCGCGGCTTTGACGTGGATCTTCGCACGGGCCATTTTATGGAGGCGGATGGTTTCGCCCTGTGCATGTCAAGCCCGGATGGGAAGGAAGGGATGACGGCTTTCCTGGAGAAGCGAAAACCCGAATTTAAAGGGGGCTTGGTGTAATCAATGAATTTTGCATTAACCGAAGAGCAGCAGATGGTTCGAGAGATGGCGGCACGCTTTGCCGAGGCGGAGATTCGGCCCAAAGCCGCAGAACTGGATGAAACCCACGCCCACCCGGCGGATATCGTCAACCAGCTGGGAGAGTTGAAAATGCTCGGTATTGCCGTGCCGGAAGAATACGGCGGCGGCGGCATGGATTATGTGAGTTACGTCCTGGCCCTCATCGAGGTGTCCAAAGGGTGCGCTTCCACCGGAGTCATCATGAGCGTCAACAATTCGCTGTACTGTTTTCCGGTGTATGCCTATGGAACGGAAGAACAGAAGCAGAAATACCTCAAGCCCTGTGCTTCCGGGGAATACCTGGGGTGTTATGGCCTCACGGAAGCCGGGGCCGGTTCCGATCCCGCGGGTATGCGGACCACCGCCGTCAGGGACGGGGACGGATGGATTGTGAATGGCGAAAAGAAATTTATCACCAATGGCAATGTGGCACGCTACGCTGTCATCGCAGCGGTGACGGACAAGGAAAAGGGATATAGGGGGATCAGTTCCTTTGTGATGGATCTGGAAAATACCCCCGGTTTCAAAGTCGGGCGCCTGGAAGAGAAAATGGGCATCCTGGCGTCGGGGACCTCGGAACTGGTTTTTGAAGATGCAAGGCTACCCGCAGACGCGCTCCTGGGAAACGAGGGGGAAGGGTTTAAACAGATGTTGACAACCCTGGACGGCGGCCGCATCGGCATTGCCTCCCAGGCCATCGGTATCGGCCGGGCCGTTGTGGAAGATGCAGTTGAATACGCCAAGACCCGGGAGCAGTTCGGTAAACCCATCACCAGCTTTCAGGCCATCCAGTGGAAACTGGCGGATATGGCCACGGAACTGGATGCAGCAGAACTGCTGACCCTTCGGGCCGCCTGGCTGGAGGACCACAAAAAGCCTTATGAGAAAGAAGCGGCCATGGCCAAGATGTACGCCTCGGATGCGGCCATGAGAGCGTCCGTGGAAGGGGTTCAGATCCTGGGTGGGTATGGATACAGCAAGGAATACCCCATGGAGCGTCACATGCGTGATGCCAAGATATGCCAGATCTATGAGGGTACCAACGAGATCATGCGTCTGGTGGTAGCAAAAAATCTCATCAAGGGTTGATTTTTTCAAAAGGAGGCGGCTATGGCCTTGACCTTTAATCCCAAAATTTTTCAAGACATTGAAGAAAAGTACAGTTCGTGGAAGAAAAAACTGAATCGGATTTTTAGCGCAAGACCGGCAAGGTTGGACCGGTTTTCCACGGTTTCAGATTGGGAAATCAATGATATGTATACACCTGCCGACCTGAAGGACCAGGACTTTGACGCCGATATCGGATTTCCCGGAGACTACCCCTTTACACGGGGAGTGCAGCCCTCCATGTATCGGGGCCGCCTCTGGACCATGCGCATGTTCGCGGGCCTGGGCAGCGCTGAAGACACGAACCAACGGTTTCATCTCCTGGTTCGTGAGGGCCAGACCGGCCTTTCCACCGCCTTTGACATGCCCACCTTGATGGGATACGACTCGGATTCCCACAAGGCCAGGGGCGAATGCGGCAAGTGCGGTGTGGCCATTGATACGCTAAAAGACATGGAGGACCTGTTTGCCGGGCTTCCCATCGACCGGATCACCACCTCCATGACCATCAACCCGCCGGCTGCCATTGTCTGGGCCATGTATATCGCCATGGCGGAAAACCGCGGCATCGACCGTGAAGTGTTGGGCGGGACCATTCAAAACGATATGCTGAAGGAATTTGCTGCTCAGAAAACCTTCATGTGTCCCCCCGAACCGTCTGTTCGTATCGTGACGGACACGGTGGAATTCGGGACCCGACAGGTGCCCAGATGGAACACCATCAGCATCAGCGGCTACCACATTCGGGAAGCCGGATCCACGGCGGTGCAGGAGCTGGCTTTTACCCTGGCCGACGGTATTGCCTACACGGAAAAAGCCCTGGAACGGGGATTGCACGTGGACGAGTTTGCTCCGCGATTCTCCTTCTTCTTCAATTCCCACCTGGATTTTTTCGAAGAGGTGGCTAAATTCCGGGCTGCCCGGCGCATGTGGGCCAGAATCATGAGGGATCGGTTCAAGGCAAAAGATCCGAGATCATTGTGGATGCGGTTTCACACCCAGACCGCCGGGTGTTCCCTTACGGCCCAGCAGCCCTATAACAATGTGGTGAGGACCGCGCTTCAGGGTCTGGCGGCAGTGATGGGGGGGACCCAGTCGCTCCACACCAATTCCCTGGACGAAGTGCTGGCCATACCCACGGAGGAGGCCGCCACCATCGCGCTCCGGACCCAGCAGATTATCGCGGAAGAATCGGGCGTGGCCAATAGCATTGACCCGCTTGGGGGATCTTATTTGGTGGAATCCCTCACCAACCGGATGGAAGAGGAGGCCTTCGAAATCATTCAGAAGATCGATGACATGGGGGGCATGCTGGCAGCCATCGAGCGGAATTACCCACAGCTGGAGATCGCAGATGCGGCCTATCACTATCAGAAACAGATCGACAATGGTGAAAAGACCATGGTGGGGGTGAACAAGTACGCCATCGAGGAAGAGGAGATTCCCGTAGAGGTGCTGGAAATCGACGAGGAACTGGAGGCTCTGCAGATTGAAAAAACCAACCGGGTCAAAGAGAACCGGGATGGCCAAACCGCGGCCCGCTGTCTTGAAAGGGTGGGGGAGGCCTGTTCGGGGACTGAAAATGTGATGGAACATCTCATCAATGCGGTCAAAGCCGGCGCCACGCTCCAGGAAGTCTGCGATGTTTTCAGGGATGTTTTTGGTTCTTATCGGGATCCCGGCGTTTATTAGGGTTTTCATTAAGAAAAATACGTAACCTCGTGTTTTTAAATAAATAATCCTTATTTGTATAACAGGGATAAACAGATAAATCACTAATGAGGGAATTATGAAACGGGAACGAAGAGTCAGGGTGATGGTTGCCAAGCCCGGGTTGGATGGGCATGACCGGGGAGCGAGAATCATTGCGCGAGCTTACCGCGATGCCGGTTTTGAGGTGGTCTATACAGGTCTTCACCAGACGCCGGAGGAGATCGTGGAGGCGGCGATCCAGGAAGATGTGGATATGGTGGGGCTGTCCAGCCTGGCCGGCGCTCACAAATATCTGCTCCAGGCGGTTGTGGATCTTCTGCAGGAAAAGGGTGCCGGCGATATCGTGGTTTGCGGCGGCGGCATTATTCCTGATGACGATATTACAAAACTCAAAGCGGGCGGGGTCAAGGAGATATTTACGCCGGGGACAACCCTGGATGAAATTGTCAGTTGGGTGCGGGAAAACGTGACGCCGAGAAGATAAGGGCCGGGCTATGAATGATTTGGTTGAAAAGGTGACGAGCGGCGATGTGCGGGCGGTGGCCCGCCTTATTCGCGATGTGGACGATGGCATGCCCGAGGTACGGGATGCCTTAAAGGCGCTATATCCCCATACGGGGAGGGCTTATATTATCGGCATCACCGGCGCGCCGGGCGTTGGGAAGAGCACGCTGGTGGACCAGATGGTGGCCCATTTAAGAAAGCGGGGAAAGACTGTGGGGGTTCTGGCGGTGGATCCCACCAGCCCCTTCAGCGGGGGGGCGATCCTGGGGGACAGGGTCCGCATGCAGCGGCACAGCATCGATCCGGAGGTCTTTATCCGATCCCTTGCCACCCGGGGACACTTTGGCGGGTTGACCCAGTCCACCCGAAGCGCCATCGACATCCTGGATGCCATGGGAAAAGACGTGATTCTGGTGGAAACCGTAGGGGTGGGGCAGGATGAAGTGGACGTGATGCGGAGCGCCCATACCACGGTAATCGTGGTGATTCCCGGCATGGGGGACGACATTCAGGCCATCAAGGCGGGGATTCTGGAAGTGGGCGATATTTTCCTGGTCAACAAAAGCGATCGTGAAGGGACCGATAAAACGCTCACTGATCTGCGGCTGATGATCGAGATGGATCAGCGGAAATTTGACAGGGGTTTGTGGAAGCCACCCATCCTCAAGGTAGAGGCCGTGTTTGATAAAGGGGTGGACGACTTTCTGGATGCGGTGGACCGGCACGCCGAATACCTTGAACAAACGGAGGGCGGCCTCAAATCCAGGCGAAGCCCGGACAAAGTGCGCCAGGAAATGGTGGACATGATTAAGGCCCGGTTGATTGAGGAAGTGCTGGATAAACTGACGGAAAGCGGGGATTTCGATCGCGCTGTGGATGCCATTGTGAAAGGGGACCTGGATCCCTATTCAGCTTGCGAAAACCTGGTGTTTCCAGCCCTTGGGGGACTTCCTGTCACCGGATAGTCCATTTTGAAAAGAGCGTTTCATGTTTGGCATTTTCTGGTGGGTACGCCAGGTCTTTCTGATCCTAGCCGGTTGTTGTTTCCTGGGTTTCGGCATTTTGATGTTGATATCCGCCTATAAACTTGAAAACCCCTATTCTTTTATCATGGCTTTTTTTGCCTCAAATCTCATGATTCTCATCAGCGCCACCCTGGTGCTGGGTTTTGTTTTGCGAATGGTAAAAGCCCACAAACTTTCCAAAAACAACGAAGATTAGAGAAGACGTTAGGAGGGATCCATGCCGATTGGAAAAAAAGACAAACCCATCGGGAAGCGGCTCATGAAGTTGAGGAAAGAAAAAAAACTTACCCTCAAGCACCTGGGCAACGAAACGGGGCTTAAGCCGAAGTTTATCTCTCAGGTGGAAAAGGGCGAGGTGATGCCCCCTGTTTCGGTGATCCTCCAGCTCTCGAAAGCCCTTGAAGTGGACTCGAGTATTTTGCTAAGGGAGGAAAAGAAACGAGCCGGTGAAAAATCTGCAGAAGGATATCAGAAGCGAACCGAGGCCTATAGTTACGAAACCCTGACGCCCGAAGCGAGGCATAAACGACTGAAAGCCTTTAAGATATTGGTTGATCCAAAATCCGAGCACAAGCCTGTGGGATACCAGCACGTGGGAGAGGAATTCCAGTATGTGCTCAAGGGCAAAATCGAAGTGATGGTGGGTGAGAACAAAAATATTCTGGGTCCCGGAGACAGCCTCCATTTCGATTCTTCCATTGTCCACAAACTGAGGAATATCAGTTCGGATACGGCGGAACTCCTGGTGGTACTCTATACGCCTTGATTCTTATATAGCTTTTAGCCGTTAGCTGTTAGATAAAACGGTTCAACATCCTCTTTTAATGCTAACAGCTAACCTCTAATAATTGAGGGATAAAAATGGCCTACCAACTCAATGAAGAACAGCGGATGATCCGTGCCATGGTCAGGGAGTTTGCCAGGGAAAGCGTTTTACCCACCGCAGCAGAAAGGGATGTAACCGGCGAATTCCCCGCCGATAATCTTAAAAAAATGGGTGAGCTGGGCCTGTTGGGCATGAACGCACCGGTGGAATATA
The DNA here is from genome assembly GCA_964588535.1 of uncultured Desulfobacteraceae bacterium. Taxonomy (GTDB): domain Bacteria; phylum Desulfobacterota; class DSM-4660; order Desulfatiglandales; family Desulfatiglandaceae; genus NaphS2. The sequence goes on along the minus strand of CAZPQA010000050.1, from coordinate 8,312 downwards.
ACGGCGCGGGGGTGGATACGGTAAGCTATTGTCTGGCCCTTCAGGAGATCGCCTATGCCTGTGCATCCACGGCAGTGATCATGTCGGTGCATAATTCGGTGGCCTGCGGTCCCATTAACCTCTTCGGATCCGATTACCTGAGAGATAAATACCTGAAAAGGCTCGCCACAGGGGAAATGCTCGGCTCATTTGCCCTGACGGAACCGGGGGCGGGTTCTGATCCCGTAAGCCAGAAAACCAAGGCAGTGCGGGACGGCGACAGCTATATCATCAATGGTAACAAGATGTTCATTACCACGGGTAAGAATTCTCATTTGACTGTGGCCACGGCTTATACGGACCCGGATAAAAAACATCGCGGCATCAGCGCCTTTGTGGTGGAGAAAGGAACGCCCGGGTTTCTTGTGGGCAAGGAAGAGAAAAAAATGGGGCTTCGCGCATCCGACACGGTGGAGTTGATTTTTGAAGATTGTCGCGTTCCGGCGGAAAACCTTCTGGGTCAGGAAGGAGACGGGTTCCTGATTGCCATGACATCCCTCGACGGGGGCCGAATCGGTATTTCATCCCAGTCCCTGGGGGTGGCTCAGGCCTGCCTGGATGCGGCGGTGGGTTACGCGAAAGAGCGGGTCCAGTTCGGTAAGGCCATTAGCAATTTTCAGGGTCTCAGGTGGATGATCGCCGATATGGCCACTCAGATTGAGGCGGCCAGGCTTCTGACCTTCAATGCCGCCGCCATGCGGGATCGCGGGGAGAACTACAGTGCGGCGGCCTCCATGGCCAAGGTGTTTGCCTCCGAGATGGCCAACAAAGTGGCCTACCATGCCTTGCAGATTCACGGGGGGTATGGTTATATGCAGGAATACCCGGTTGAACGGTATTACCGGGATGCCCGGGTATTTACCCTTTACGAGGGGACCTCTGAAATCCAGAGGACCGTTATTGCGAAACACGTTATTGGAAAATAGGTTTTCTTTAAATCTTGTTAAGGAGGAATTTTATGTCCAAGGAAAGTGCAGCGGTTGCGATTTACAATAATCATACTGAAGCTGAAACCGCCATTAGGACGTTGGAAAAGGCCGGCGTCAACATGAAAAAACTGTCCATTCTGGGAAAGGACTATCATGCGGAAGAGAATGTGGTGGGCTACTACAATGCCGGAGACCGAATGAAGTTCTGGGGCAAGCTGGGTGCCTTCTGGGGCGGGATAATGGGGTTGCTGTTCGGATCCGCCCTCTTTTTTGTTCCCGGCGTGGGGCACATCGTGGCCCTGGGACCGGTGGGCGGTATGATCCTGGGGGCACTTGAAAATGCCGTTATCGTAGGCGGTTTGAGCGCACTGGGAGCGGGCCTTTTCAGCATCGGCATTCCAAAGGACAGCGTGGTCAAGTACGAAACTGCGGTTAAAGCGGATAAATTTCTGGTTATTTTCCATGGCACCGAAGAAGAGGTGAAAGATGCCAGGGAGAGACTGCATGTCACCAATCCCGTTGAATCCGAAGTCCATCTGGCCAGCGAACAGAAAAAAAAGAAGTAGGGGCAATCCCTTGTGGTTGCCCTGTTTACCTATGGTTTCCTCACATTTTGGACACCCACTACATGGGCACCCACGAGGGGTGCCCCTACGGTCGTGTAAAGGCGGTATGGTGCAGAACCCCCATGCCGCCTTTTTTTTGAATGAAATCCATTTCTTCCGGGTTCCGGGCCAGCATTGCACCGGCGAAGCCGAGTGCATTGACGGAGATGGATTCAAAGAATTCCCTTGATCGGGGGACCAGTAACATCCACTCACGGGTGAAAAGCAGGTTGTAGGGGCCTGACTGGAGAGTCTCTTCCCGTTCGGCGAACGAATTCATTCCCACCTGTTGAAGCATGAGGCGATACATCTGATAAAGTGCCTGGGCCGCCATCTCGTGGGGAATATCCACAATGGATGAAAAACGCTTGAAAGCATGAACAAAGGGAATCCCGGGGACCATGCCCGGGGTCTTCTGTGGTTGTTCGAACAGGCTTTCCATGGGGACTGCCCGTCCGGTTGACGCCATGGGCAACGGGATCAGCTGAAGGTGTTTGTGGTCCTGACTGGCGCCCGCAATTTCTCCACCATTATAAAAGGCAAGCCCTTCAAATTCGATCATGCAGCGCCATATGGCCTGAAAGTCCCGAACCGTAAGAAGGGTCTCCTGATGCTCAAATGTGTTTGTGACAATAAGCAGATGGTGCTCAATCACATTGAATTTATTGAGCAGACACCGGTGGGTATTCGAAATATTCGCCACAAACATACCCTTTTCATAAGGCAGAAAAGGATTGGATTTTTCTCTCTTTTCCTTGCTTCTTTCTACCTGCAGGATCTTGTCCGCTTCTTTTCGAGCAAGGCTTTCCACCACCCGAACCAGGAAGTCGACCCCGCCATCCGCCATGACCCTGCCTTGTGTTTCGATGGGTTTCAGTGCGCCGTGTTCCAATGCCACCCCGGTTGTTTCCAGGATTCGATCCCACAGGGTCCCTTTTTCAAAGGGTGAAAAATTCGTTTTTGTATTCATTTTATCCGTATGCTTTTCGTTTGTGGGTATTGCGGTAATTTGCTGTTGACAAGAACTCGTAATAATTTTAATGAGCGCGGCGTATTCACTTTCAGGGTACCAAAGCAGTTTTTACGGCATTCGTGAAACGGAAAAAACATTCAGTTTTTTTTCTTATACCCCGCCCTCCGTGCGAGGTAAACATCGTTTTTCTCAATCCCTTCGTAATTTCAAGCTGTACACCTCTACCGCTGATGCATCGGTTACACAAATTTGCGGGACTTTCACCCTTCAAAGCGGACTTTGCACTGATTTGAGCATTAAAACCAGCCCGGCAGAGGGACTGGCGTATCAGAGATTTAAGTTCGCTGTGCCGTCCGCCAACATGAACAACCGACGCTTCTCCGCGGCAGCCGTGTATGGTGACAACCGTTTGTGCGGCCAGGGTAATTTTCAACGCGTCCGGCACATCAAATCGAGTGCTCGTAATATGTAAGATTCGATTTCCGGTTTTCTTGATGCCTTTAAATGCCCAGAATGTGTGGTCCGGATCGGCGATAGATTGTGCAATGGCGTCAGTGCCAAATTCTATACCACCCCCATGAGGGGCCATGATGGCAAGGGAAGAGGATCCTTTTCTCGTGTGGATGTGGTAATCTTCGCCAAAGGTTTCATATTGTGTAAGTTCGGCAAAACAGCGATATCGATCCAATGTACGCGCCTTTCAAAGGGGCTTTATGAGCGTCTATTCTAACCCGCATACGGTTGACCCGCAAGGGCCATTGTTCTAAAGTGGTTAAAAATGAAATCAGTATCCCATATTTTTTTAAGTGTTGTGAGGTTCATTGAAAAAACCCTGAACGGATAACAAAATGCATTTGCTCACACAACAGCAGTTCCTGAAGCGCATGGGGTTGACAACGGCTCAAATGTCGATTCATTGCCAGCCCTCGGCAACGGTTCCGTTCAGGGTGAACGGGCGGGATGAGGTTTTCCCCGATGACCGCGAGATAAGCCTTCTGGAATTTCTTCGGCGAAATCTGGGACTTCACGGCAGCAAGTACGGGTGCGGTGTGGGGATTTGCGGTGCCTGTACGGTCCTTATAAACGATTCGCCCATGCGGTCCTGTGTGGTGAATCCCCGGCATCTGGAGGGGATGAACGTCATCACCATCGAGGGGATTGAACGATCCGGGAAAGGTTCGGAAGCAATACTGCGGGTACAGAGAACCTTTTCTGAGCTGGGGGTGTTCCAATGCGGTTACTGTGCCCCCGGGTTTGTGTTGAGCGCCGGCTGCCTTTTAAGAGACAATCCAAATCCCACGGAAAAGGAGATTCGGCGGGGCCTTCATGGAAACCTCTGCCGCTGCACCGGATACCAGAAGATTATTGAATCGGTACGGGCCGCAGCAGACCCCCATTTCAAACGGCACCTGCTGAAACAACCCGGCTACAGTTTTGCGGGCGTGGACCCGGTATCAGAAAAGAAAGTAACAGGTGAGCTGCTTTACACCCGGGATCTTCATATGCCGGGTCAACTGTGGGCCAAAGTGGTCTGGAGTCGTTTTCCAAGGGCCCGGATTAGGTCTTTTGACAAGACCCCCGCTGAAAAAGTGAAAGGGGTAATCCGTGTAATTACCCATGGGGACTTGCCCGGGGAAAAAACATTCGGTGTGATCTTTTCTGATCAGCCCGTGCTGGCGGAAACGGAAGTCCGTTCCGTGGCGGATGCCGTTGCGTTGGTGCTGGCGGAAACGCCGGAAGCCGCAGAGGACGGGGCAAACCGGTTAAAGGTGGATTACGAACCCTTAAGTGGGGTTTTTGACCCCACGATATCCCTTGCCCCCGATGCTCCTCGCTTGACGCCCAAAGGCAATATCGCCCACCGCTTGACCTGTCGGAAGGGGGATATTGAAAAGGGACGGGAAATGGCGGAAGTGGTGATCAAGGGCCGGTACCGAACTCCCATGGTGGATCCGGCGTTCATGGAACCGGAGGCCTGCCTCACCTATTTGGACCTGGATAAAACCCTGGTGGTGGCAACGGCCAGCCAGGCGCCCATCAGCTATCGGGACCAGATCGCAGCCATCTGCAATCTGGAAGCGGACCGGGTCCGGCTCAGGACGTTTCCAGCCGGCGGGGCTTTCGGCGGGCGTGGTGATCTTACCATTCAGCACCTTTGTGCCCTTGGAACCCGTTTGACGGGAAGGCCCGTGCGTTTGGGGTTGACCAGAGAAGAATCCATGCGGATTCACAGCCACCGACACCCCTTTGTTCTGGACTATGAAACCGGTGCCGATGGGACGAGCAAGCTCACCCATTGTGTAGTAAGCGGAACTGCGGATGCCGGTGCCTATCATTCGGCCACCCTTGCGGTGGTGGAAAATGCCGTTGTTTTTGCCACTGGACCCTATGAGGTGAACCATGTGGACGTAAAGGTCACCGCTGCCTATACCAACAACCCCACATCGGGCGCCATGCGCGGTTTCGGGGTTCCGCAGGTGTGTTTGGCCATGGAATGCCAGATGGACCGGCTGGCCCGCCGACTGGGGTTGGATCCCCTGGATGTGCGCATGAAAAATGCCCTGGAAAAGGGAAAAGCCTCCCAGTGGGGGCAGGTCATGGGGGCTGATGTGGGGATGAAAGCGTGCTTGGAATCCCTTTTGCCGGTGATGAAGACCTTGAGAACCGACGTGCCGGTTTCAAACGGGGAAAAACTGGGCATCGGCATCGCAGCCGGGTATAAAAACAGCAGTACTCCCACCATGATTCCCGAGGGAAGCACGGATGTGATCCTTCGCCTGAGTGATGACGGGATTATTGAAGTGTATACCGGGGGATGCGAAGTGGGTCAGGGCCTGGTGGATGCCTTGAGCCGCATCACGGCCCAGGCGCTGGATTTGCCCCAGGCGCTGGATTTACCATTACCCCATATTCGGATTATCCCCGGATCCACGGATCATACCACGTCACGCATGCTCACCAGCGCCAGTCAGCAGGTATTTCTAACGGGCGGCGCCATCTTGCGGGCCGCGGTGAAGTTCAAGAAACAACTATTCCAATCAGCGGCCCAGGTGCTCCAAAAACCATTGGGTGCTCTGGAATTGAAACCCGATGGGGTAGGGGAGAGTAACGGGGCGTTCATTTCTTTCGAGGATCTGGCGAAAAAATGCGTGAGGTCGGATCAATTGCCCTTCGTTCACGAGATCTATACGCCTCCGGTGAAAAACATGTTTCCCCCTGAAATCGTAACGGAAATCGGGCCCGATCAGCGAATTGTGCCGTCACTGGGTTATGTGGCTGCGGCGGTGGCGGTGGCGGTCAACGAGAAAACCGGGCGTGTTCGCGTCTTAAAGGTGGCTATGGCCCAGGACGTGGGCAAGGCCATCAATCCATCCGGGATCGTGGGGCAGGTGCAGGGGGGCGTGGCCATGGGTCTGGGCTGGTGTTTCAAGGAGCGGATCAACCTGGTGGAGGGTGTCATTCAAAACGATAATTTTGATCGCTATCACATGCCGCGCACCACAGATACGCCCCCCATTGAAACCATTATCGTGGAAGTGCCGGATCTTTTGGGACCCATGGGCGCCAAGGGAATCGGTGAATTGCCCGTTGTACCCATTGCACCGGCGGTGCTCAACGCCATCAGGGATGCGGTTGAGGTGGATCTTGAGGAAATACCCATAAGACCGGAGGATATTAAACAAAAAGGTCCATGAATTCAAAGCGGGTGCCGTCAAACAACCCCCGGTCGCTCAACTTAATCTCCGGAATGACCAGAAGGGCCATGAAGGAAAGCGTCATAAAGGGCGCACGCAATTTTGACCCCATCTCTTTTGCGAGGGTGTCAAGCCGGGTATATCTGCCGGCGACCGTCTCGAAATCTTCATCACTCATGAGTCCTGCAATGGGCAGGGGCAGGATTTCCCGAATGTTTTTCGTTTCACACATCGCACAGATGCCCCCCTTGTTGGCGATGATGAGGTTTACAGCGGTGCAAATCTCCTCATCGGTGGTTCCCACGGCGATAATGTTGTGGGAGTCGTGGGCAATGGAACTGGCAATGGCGCCGTGTTTTAAACCGAAGTTTCGGGCAAAACCGATGGCCGGCTTCCGGTCTTCATATCGATTGACCACAGCGATTTTGAGGATGTCTTTTTCGAGATTGCATGTAAGATAGCCGTTTAAGGATGCCAATGTGTCAGAGGATTTTCGCGTGATCAGCTGACTGTCGATCGCATCTATGATGTGGACCGGCCGGTTTTTATGGGGCACAGAAAAGTCCTCAGGTTTTTTCGGGTTCGCGGCAAACCGGTTGATGACTCCGGCCGGTTTCCGGGGGAGTCGACTCCGGCCGTTCTCCGCGACAATTTCCCCCTGAATCACCGTCTGGCGAATCTGCAACCGCTCAAAATCATCGATTATCAGAAAATCCGCAGGGTCTCCTTTCTTAAGGCATCCCACGTCCAGCCCGTAATGGGTTACGGGATTGATGCAGGCCATCTGGATAACTTTCATTTTGTCCAGGCCCGTTTCAAGGGCGCGTTTTACCAGATCATTAATATGGCCCTTCTGAAGATCATCCGGGTGCTTATCGTCTGAACAGAACATGCAGTTTTTGTAGTGCTCATCCGCGATGGGGATCAGGTCGTCGAAATTTTTCACGGCCGATCCTTCACGGATCAGAATTTTCATGCCGAGAGACAGCTTTTCAAGTGCCTCGTCCATTGTGAAGCACTCATGGTCCGTCGTTATCCCTGCGGCAATATATTTTTTGAGATCATCGCCACTAAGCCCCGGAGAATGCCCGTCAATGGCCTTATGGTGGGCCCTGGCCATCTCCAGTTTTTTCAAAACTTCCGGGTCGTCATAAATGACGCCCGGAAAATTCATCATTTCTCCCAGGAATTTGATTTCGGGCATTTCCAGAAGGGTTTCCGTATCTTCCAGGGTCAGTTGCGCCCCGCTGGTTTCAAAAGTGGTGGCTGGGACGCAGGAAGGGGCGGAAAAGTAGAATTTAAGGGGTACCGCAGCAGCATTTTCCATCATGTATTGTACACCCTGAACCCCCATAACGTTGGCGATTTCGTGGGGGTCGCATACGGCGGCAACCGTACCGTGGGCCAGGGCGATTCGTGCAAATTCAGAAGGTGGCATCATGGAACTTTCAATGTGAACGTGCGCGTCAATGAACCCGGGCGTTATGAAGTTTTGATAGGAGCGGTTATCACGTTGGATATCATGGATTTTCCCATCCTTGACTTCAATGGTTCCCGGGAAAATCTCGCCGTTCACCACGTCCACAATATTTCCAGAAAAGGTTTTCATATGTCCCTCCAATCCGGCCGTCGTGGCCACTTTGGCGGAGTCGGCTTGACGATTGCATGGGTACAAAATCATTATTCGCTCATATTATGGCGTGGAGATCCCAATGTTGCAAGCTCTTTTCAGTTCATCTCCCCCTGTTGCAACTCATAACTGTTGCAACTCATACCCTGATTTGAGCAAAAACCGGGAAGTTGTTCACAAAACCAGGAGGAAATGATAGGATGATGAAGATGGCATATCAAAACAAACACTAGGAGATTGCTATGATAAACCATTCTTACAAAGCCTATGTGGTTGAAGAGGGCGAAGATGGTAGCTTTTCTGGGGAAATACACGATAAAGCCATCAGTGAATTACCGTCGGGGGACATAACGGTTCGGGTCGAATATTCCAGTTTAAACTATAAGGATGCCCTATCCGCCACCGGCAACCGTGCTGTCACAAAAACATACCCTCATACGC
>CAZPQA010000049.1:0-23503 GCA_964588535.1 uncultured Desulfobacteraceae bacterium | reverse complement strand
TGGGACAACATGAACTAAGAGGCCTTTTGGCAGCTAACACTTTTGATTACACCCCCCCATTTTTTTATTCAGCCTCTGATTCCGTATGCCTCGGAATTTCCCTCGGCCAGAGGCCAGGCCTTGTCAATGCTGGGCTGTCTGTTGCCGTGATTGTGTGGCCTTGACATGTTCACGGAGACAATTCCCTTCTTTCCCTGGCTTTGAGGAAAATATCAGCCGTGTAAGGTATCCCTTCGCCGGAGATTCCCAATTCTGCCTTGACTTTTTTCAGTTGCTCTTGCCATGCTTCGCAGTCAGTTGGTGAATGTGGATCATTGAGGAAATTGATGTTGGCGAGCCAGGCGGGCACACCGGCAATCTTGCGAAAGAAATAGAGATGCGCCATGCGGTTGGCTGATTGATAAAGCGGGCCGGTCCAGTCAGTATTTGCTGAAACCCCACACCACTTTTTGGTTCTATTGAGGGCATCTTCGATTTTCTTTCTGGATGCAGGTGATGCTTTGCACCCGACTCCATATATCTCCCCCGGGTAGCTCTTGGCCTCTACGAGTAGAATGCCTTTATTCTTTTTATCCTTTTGGAACTCAATGGAAGCAAGGGCATCCCACACCGGGCCTCTGCGGGGCCAGAAGGCTTTCAGTTCATCAGAGAGGTGTTCCAAACCACACGCTTTCAAAAATGCAGTGTCCTGGTATTCCGAGAATCTGTCTTTTTTCAGAGGAGAGACCCAATTGAGGTGAGGGTGTAATAAAGCGAGATCAGGCAATCTCTCAAATACCTCTCGAGTCAGCGTCTCAGATCGCTGGTTTACATAAATCTGAATCTGGAGTTGACTCCCGGCATAGGCCCCACCATCAACATCGGCCCTGGTGTTTTTGGTAGTCATGAATCCTCAGAGAAAAGGGCTAAACAAAAAAGGAAAAATAACCTGCTCAAGGGTCAACGGCAGACCCCTCGCCCGATCAGAAACGCCGATTCCTTATAGCATGAAGTTATAGACATCAAAGTCTTCATCGAGCTCGAATCCGTTCAATTCATAGAAGTGCCTGGCATATACATTGTTGTGTTTGTGCGTTTGAAGCATGATCATGCCGGCCCCGATATCTCCTGCAAGTTGTTTTGCTCGGTCGATCAGATGGTCGCCGATTTGTTTGTTGCGTTCGCCTGGTATGACAAAGAGGTCGTATAAGAAGAGGAGTTTTTTCATGGAGATAGAGTCCCAGCAACGGTAGAGCTGCATAAAACCGGTACATAGATGTTCATCGTACGCCAGGAATATATCGGAATCTTTTGAGAGCAGGCGCTCTTTCATGAACCATCGAACTTTGTTGGGTGTTCGTTCCAATTTGTAGAAATCGCGATATTGCTCAAACAGGTCCGCAGCATCATTCAGTTGTTCGATTGTTGCTTCGATAACTTTCATTGATTCACACCTTTCACGAAGTCCGGAGCCATTACCCTTTAGAACCTCGTACGATCCATCATCATTCCCGCAGGGTAAATAATTTTTTCACTTTATTTATCTGAACTTTTCAACACATATCCCAACCACACATCGCTCTCCCTGATTTTGGACACCTGGCGAAAAAATTCCACCACTGTAAGATTCAAGCGCTCAAATGCTATTCTGAGTTCCTCGTTCCGCCAAAAGTAAAACACCCGATCCCAAGCATCTTTGGTGGTGTTTTGTCCCTCTTTCATGGTGACCAGCATATAACCGCCGGGTTTCAAGGCCTGCACAATATTTGTAAGTACTCTTGAAAACCGATTGTGTGGTACATGGACCAGGGCACCCACCAGCAGAAGTGCATCCATGCCCATACCAGAAAAATCATAGCACTCGAAATCCCCTTCTACGACCGGGCACTCGGAATATTTCCTGGCCAGAACCGCGAGTCCGTGTGAAAGCTCAAACCCCGTGGGCCGGAACCCCCGATCTTTGAACCAGCGCATATCGCGCCCCGAACCGCAACCCACATCCAGGATGGTGCTTGACGGATTAAGGCATCGGGCCAGCGGTAACAGGAAGGATGTGGGATCGATGCTGAAGGTTTGACCATGGTATTGCTCATGATTTTTCTGGTAATAATCTTCCATGCATCACCACAGTTAATGACCTGTTCCCGCATCCCCACGCTCTTTCCCCTAATTCCCATGCTCCGCGTGGGAACGCACTTCCGGACGCTCCGCGTCCTTTCTCCAGGCAAGTTTTATCTGGATTCCCCCTGGAAAACCTCTCTCACATGCCACTGTACAAATGCGGGTTCCGGGTAAAAGTTGGGACGTTGAGGCGGTTTCAAAGATTTGCCATGATATGCGGTCAACCATTCGTTAAATCCATGAGTGCCGTGAGCCCTGTCCGAAACCTGAATCAACAGTTCCGGGGAAACCGTGAACAAGGAAAAAACAAGGGGCCGCATCTTAATTATTAACTGTTTACATTGAAAAACTATCATTTAAGATGCACCCCTGCTTTGCAATCTTTAGCTCGATCAACCGCAACCTAATCATAATCACAACATGACGTCACTTTCACCTCTCAAAATTAATCCATTCACCAGTTTTTCGATCCTTGAAATGAATGTGTTATGATTACCTCCTGGCTTTAAGGGAAGTGCACCTATGGATGGGGTTATGAAATCATCATTAACCTGAAAAAGTCCAGATTTCTCTCCAGGGTACAGAACATAAGCCCCAAGAGAATTTAGAATTGCATCTTTATAAGTATGCATCTTGTATATATCGGCATTTTTGTATTTGCGAGACGATTCTTCTTTCTCGATTTTGTCGACTTTCTCGTCTTCTTCATTGGAAAGATCTTCAGGATCACTTTGCGGCCCTTTTACCAATTCATTAAAATTAAAATCTTCCAATTCTTTATCTGATCTGTATTTTGCATCAAAGTGCGCGTATATAGGGATTTCTTCATTATGAGCTTTATAAACAATTGTGTAATCCGGCTTGAATGGTAATGAATATGATCTACTTTCTTGCTTTCCATGTATTGAAAACCCTCGATTATAGTAAAGCTCAAAATAGTGCCGGTTTCCATTTTCATCAAAAAACATAAATTTTACTTTTGACTTTTTCCCCCGTTTTAATCGGATTTCCCAGCCATCTTTTGTAAGTTCAACAAGATCATTTTTATTAGATTCAACCCTGGCCACATTCTTTAGCGCATTAATAAGTCTGAAAAAACACCAATATTCATAAAGTTGGCTCATCCTTTTTTCTGACGCCTTCAGGCTGTCTTCTAATTCTTCCCATTTGAATTGAAATGCAAATTCAAAATTCAAATAAAAATAGTAAACATCACGATATCCTTCACGTTTCTGGAGCGCCTGTGAATTCATTGGGATGGAAGTCAGCGGTCCAACTTCCTTAAGCCATTCATCGTTAAGATAATCTGTTATCTCCTCATGAAAATATTCCAATCTATCTTTGATATATCCTTTATGAACATACGAACTTTGAAGTTTCAAAATAAGGTCGTAAACCTGCTCCAATAAGAATTTAACAAAACGATTTTCAGGGATATCAAGCGCCTCTACGGAACTTGTTTCCCAAACTTCAACTGGAACGTAACCATTCATGGCTTCAGGCCAATTTTGTGGAGGATTATCAACCAAGGCGAGATATTGAGGCATACATATTATATCAATTAGATCTTCCAACTCCATTGATTGCACATGGCCCACAGGGACAAGTTCTTTTTCCTTTATTAGCTGCGTCTTTGGGGATTCTTTGATGCGATGATAAGCCGATGGCAAATTCCCTTCCTTAAAAAGAAATTCGAGGAACAAGAAGTCCTCATAAAATGTTCTTCGCTCCATGCTACCAATTTCAAATAATTGATGAACAGGAGATCTGAGGTCATATATAATCGAGCTGCAATCCACAGACAGGTCAGCCATCATGGCTGAATATTCATCTGCATAGCCAATTTTTTTTGAACGGATTTCGATATCTATCGGCAGAGACATTTGTCCATCAACTTCCACAGACAGGTAAGCTCGACCTACATAGCTGCCAAAGTTCAGAATACCAACTTGAGAGTTTTTACTTTCATTAAAAAGATTTTGAGAAAAAACCTCCTTATTTAATTTCGGTAAAAAGCTAGTGACAATTTTCTCCTGCGATGTTTCAAAAACTACATCATATTTGGTTTCTTCAAGAAGCATTATCCTACTCAAGCCCCTTAAAGGATTTAATGTACAGTATTCAATTGGAAATTTATTGGTAGGGGAAGAAAGTTTGGGTACATTTTTGCAATCTATAGAATCAGTTAGCACGTCTGGCAAATATGGTCCATTATATGATGCACGCAACTTCAGGGTACCAAGCGATGAGCCGCTTTCGTCCTTAAATGTGAAAATGACCTGTTGATAATTCGGCATATTCAAGTAAAGGAAACGTATCTTTGAGTTTCGAGGCTTTTCTGCATCCGCCGAAGTTTTTGTGCAGACATCTTGTATCTTGCCTCATCAACATCTCTTTTATACAATTCTGAAACAAACTCACCCATACCTAATTTTTCCAATTGTTCATTTGTTTTTCCGGAGAAGCAATAACAATAAAGGCATTTAAGCGTATCCTGGATTTCTTTGGCAGACCCATGTATTTTTGGAATCATTTTTTGTAATATCTGGACGTCAAATGCATTAGACCACCCATTCCATTTCTTGGGCTTATTATCAGCTTCCCATGCCAGGTACATGAACCTCACAATTTCGTTAATTACCCGGAAGCCAAAGTCGAAGCCAATTTGCCCAAGCGCATTTTGAAATGTCCCGATTTCATGGGAAATTTTTGAGCGAAATAGAGGTGTGCGAGCGTCTTCAATTTTAACGCCTTCCATCTGTTGTAAAATATCAGCCGGGGCCGTATCTCGTATAGTTCTGTCTCCTGGGAAGGACGGTTCTTTGTCGATTTCTTCAGAATGAAGGTTTTCAGACAAATAATTAATAGCTGGGACAGTTGGAAATTCAATCACATTTGCCCTATCTAGTACCTTCGGACTGAACATGTATGTCGTTTCATCGACGTTAACCGTGCCGATAACATAGAGGTTAGGGGGTAAAAAAAGTTCTTTTGGAATTTCCTGATTATCCTCAACGGCAGAGCTATTATGCAAATAAATACACTTTCCTGATTCCATAACTGATAGAAAATCTGCGAAATAGCGTTCTACATGGGAGAGATTCATTTCATCCAGGATGAGGAAAAAAGGATATTGCCGATTTTCTTCTTTATTTGCTTCGAGAATTAGGTCAAGGCCAGGTGAGTTTTGGTACTGCCGTGTAATAACATTGTAGAAGCCTAATAAGTGCCGTTTGTCAGTCCAATTAGCGCCGACCGGTACCAATGCACAATTATTCAGTTTGCCACGGACTACTTCTGTTTGCACGGATACCTTTTCTAGTCTCAATTTCCTATAGCTTATTTTGACCAATCGCAAAAAATCACCAATTAGAAAGTTTTGATTAATATAGTTTTTTAGTTTTTTTCTAAACCTTATTGTGGAAGACGACAATTTTTCCCTATTGTCTGGATATCCAAATGACGCGAAATATTCCTTTTCTGAGTCACCGTCAAATTCTATCAATATTTCAGTAGGCTCACCAATTTTTGGGATCTCAAAATAGTCAAGGCTGTCAACAGGAAGGGTTACGCCATATTTTAGTGTTGCCTTGCCAACCTTAAAATATGTGCCGCCTTCATCATTATCTGGGATAATCTCCTTTCGGATAACTTTCTTCGGAGCAAGATATTCGGCAAACAATTGCGCTATTTTAGTCTTTCCAGTTCCGGAATTGCCTGTCAGAATCACAAAGGGTTTGGTTTTTATAGAAAGAATAAACCGTTCAAGCATGGCATGACTAAAATAAAAACCTCTAGCTTTCAAGAATTCTGAAAAGTTTTTAATAGATCCATTCATATCTAAAAGCTCCAATATACCTTCTGGTATCCTCGAAGAAAATGTTTCAGCTATCGTTCTTATTCCAAAGAGGGAAAAATTGAAAAGGTAGCCTTGATTTACACTATTGACACTACTAAATGGTCTATTTTTCGCAATTGAATCATTTATTGAAGACATCAAAGGCTGTATTTCATTTAAATCAATAGGCTGATTTAAGTCATTGTAGTCCAAATCTATTCGCCAACCAGGCTTTTCCCACAGTTTCCCGCTTAACGGATTTTCTTGCTCAATTGCTATTTCTTTGGCAACAGATATCGCAACAATTTGTTTTTTGGCATAATTTATTATTATATTTCCAGGTTCTACTTGAGTCATTGCTTCCCAATGCGCAAAAGTGTGACCTTTTTCATTGGCTTTTGGCGCCCATATATAGTCCCCCGCTCTTTCTTTCCGATATGATTTCCCCTGATTAACCCACCAGATTGTTAGTTCTTTTTTCCCAAGATCTTTAAAATAGTTATTCAATTTGAAATCCACAAAATATTCTAATTCTTCTTTATGACCTTGTAGCTCTGCAATGATATTTTGATTGAAGAGATACTCAGAATTGTCTTTTACAATAATTGGTTCGCCAGTAGCACAATTATTTATTGCATTAAAGGGTGCATCTAAGATGGCAGTTATTTCGCTCCGTTTAAAGTCTACAAAATCAATATTTAAAATTGCACTGTCTGCTTTATCGGGTGGCAGATTATTATTCTTTCTTTCCCGGTAAAATTCCCAAAAATATTCATGTGTACTTTTAGAAAAATCCTGAACATTATGAACCAATGCATTTAGCATTACATATTTGTAGCTAAATATTTCACCCCTCTGGTTAAGCCTGAACATTAACCGCCGTATATCAAGATTATCTGAGATATGAATTTTCGCGTTGGCTTTTTGAGTTTTACTCTGGGAAATGAGAAAATCTTGTAATTTATTATTGTAAATCGAAAAATCCGGGTGTGCGTCAGTTAATATGGTATATTCATTCAGTTGTTTAATTGCTTGCTCAGTATCCCTTCCATCTAATTCATTGGGTCTATATTCATCCAAACCAATATTCTTATAGCCAATGAATTTTGACGGGCCAAACGTGTCATAAATTGGGCTGTAATACCAATGAGCGGTTTTGGATGCTACTTTCAATGCAATAGAATTTGCATCCAAAAAAGCATCGCTCCATTCTTTAATCCGTTCTTGAATTTCTAAAAATGATTTGGCAAGCGCGACATCATCTTTATCACCAAACTGTTTAGTTAACACCATTTTTCCCATCAACCTCTTTAATTGAATTAGCTATCCCCAAAATCATTGAAATTGAAAAAAATCGGGACGCTGGTAAAAAAGTAAAAAACTATTAATTCAGCCGATACCCGTTTCGACGCACTATACCCTCTTCCCTTTCAACGGAATACCCAACGGCTGGCGGGCTCGTCTTGAAATGGATCAGCATTACATTAACTTCAGGCTCCCTTTTAATTTACTTTTTTATCAGCGTCCCCATTCCCGACTGTATCGTTTCATGTAAATCAACCAAATCCATGCTTTCGTCGATTTCGATAACGCGGATGCACGTCTCTTTCAAGTAGCAACCCCTTACACATTCAATTCTGAGTTTAAATATCAAAATATGACTCTCGATTAGGAGGCCAAAGTCCATGCTTACCGGTTGGGGTGTAGCACCAGCGTAACCCCAATCCGAGTACGGCACGTTGTTGTGTGTTTAATACTCTTCAATGGTGATAGGGTTTTTGCCATAATCAATGACTTCTGTGTGAAATTCAATTTTGAACCATTCTTGAAAAAGCCTGAACGTTCTCTTTTGAGGCCATGCTTTTTCATCAGTATGCCATCCATAAAGTTCATATTGAAAAATAGGACTAAAGATTTTTTTGAGATAATTTATGGTCTCTTCTTCTGTATCAAAATCCGGGAGAAGAATTGCCGTGCAATCAGTTTGGAGCTCGTCGATTGACACTGGATCAACAGTTTCCGGAAGGGAATTTATCCAGTGAATATATGGATTTTTTGGCTTTAATACCGCAACTTGTCGATTGATAGAATCCATTTTTTCCTTACACACAACAGTATCAATAGATGGAAAATTTTCCACCTATTGCAATATCAAGTTATTTAAGGACACCCTCTTTCATCTAAAGAAACGCAGAGCGTGGAAACAAGGAAGTCCGTCCCGCAAGCCGCTAACGGTTGCCTCTTCCGGCGCCACTGCCGGATCCTTTGCCTGACCCATCCTTGGTGCCTTGACCAGATCCTGCGCCATAACCCGAACCATCCTGGGGCCGCTCTCCAGTGCCGGTCCCGTCTTTGGCACCGTATCCTTTACCCTGGCCCTGGCCGGAACCGGTGCCGTCGCACTGCCCGGAACCGCCGCCTTTGCCACCTCCCCCACCACCTCTGCCACCCCCACCACCCCGGTCGCCGCGGGCCAGAAGGATATTCATGTCGTTGTTGGGGAGATCAGCGGCCACACGGTGTGCGGGTTGGGTTCGGGACGAAAACCAGCCGCCGGTATCACCCGGGCCGGTATCCGCGATTGTGGGTGTTCCCCAGGAGATGAGGGCCATGCCCAGTCCCATGCCGATTGCCTTCAGCAGTCCTGAACGCTTTCGCGATTGTTCGGGTATCTGTTTCATTTTTGAACTCCTTTCCGTGCTCCCATCCACCCTGATCGGAATTGGCGCGCCCCTGGTGCGTTCCCACGCTGGAACATGGAAACGAGGGGATTCTGGTTTTTCTCCGGGCACCAAAAAGCATTCTGCCGTCCCGCTGGGACTCAGGGTATCTGGCTGCCGTGTTCCCGGCAATGAATTGCCGGGCTATTTTCGTGTGTCCCCATGGGACAGGTTCGGAGTAGAAATTCGCCCTCTAAAGGATCTTTGCACCATTGAAAAATCACCAGGTTGTGAGTCCAGCCGATTTGTGCAACCAGTGGTTGCACTCGCTCATCCTCACGGTAAAGCAGGTAGAACTCCCGCATGTAAAAAACATTGCGCCGGGAAAAACCGCCCGCAGATCATCGGACAATGGAAACAACAGCATTCGCAAAAGTTCAGGTTTCAGGTTACCAAACATCTTCTATTGAGGGGTCATCATGGCGTTCCAAGGTTTCCAGCCATTCAGGCATATCTTCTTTTATGGTTTGCTTTAAATCAATCAGGTCTTCGTCGTCGATCAATCCTTTCTCTTCCAAGAAAGTATAGAACTTCTTGAGACTCGCTGCATTTCCCTTGATACTTGACCGATTTGCCCACATTGCCTTTCTTATAAACCAGTAACCCAGAAACATCCCAACATCCTGAGCGCCATCTTTTGCTTCGGTTGCATCGTCGTAAAGCAGAAATTCGTTTATATAGAAATCGATATTTGCAACATGATTGTTTATGGTCTTTTCGGACAAACCAGATAATTTCAGCCACGCATCAAATCCATTTAATAGCTGTTCGTTGGCATTTTTTATGTTTTCGCAATCTTCTTCATATTTCTCGAAATCAACCATTTTAAAATCCCCGAGTACATGTTGATATGTTGACAACGAACCAGTGATTGTATCGTTTCTGTTTATCTGTCAAAGGACATCCCTCTCATATAAAGACACACGGAGCGTCCCGGGGGCTCGAAACCTACACACGGTTCACATCCTTTCTGGAGACGAATTTTCGTTTGTTCTTCACAATCTGGTCCGCCAGCACCCCTGCCCTTTCCTCAATTTCCAACCGTTTGTGGATGGGTTGGGTTTGTGCGTATTCCGTGAAAATGTTGATGAAGTCGAACATGGTGGCGTTATCGCGGTATGTGGAGTTGAATACACGGGCGGCATATTTTCGGGCGAAGGTCGCAGGGATCCAATCGATAATGGAAGCCTCGTATTCCGTCCGTTCCGCCGGGGTCATGCGGGGTTTATGCCGTTTTGGGATTCGGTGTTCCTGCATGATTCTGGACCTGGAACCGGGAATAATGTCAAACACCTTCGCGGTCATTTTGGTCCGTGCCAGGGATTCGGGGTCAAACGGAATGGCCATGAGGGATTTGACGGCGGTTCCGGTGGACCCGATCTTCCGCTCCACTTCACGAAACGACCTTTCCAGCCTTTTCATGAAACTCTCTCGTTTGCCGGAATGAAACACCCGGGCCTGGGATGCGCCGGCCGGAACGATGAGACCGTTTGCGCAGAGGAGGCGGTTCACAAAATACTGGAGGCTCACCGCCGCATCCCCCACCATGCTGTTTTTGAATTGAATGCCGATCTCGCTGACATCCTCCCCTTCGCCGCCGGGCCCGGTCACGCGGCCGCTTTCGACCCTGAGTATAAATCTCAAAAACAACTGGGTGTTGACGGAAAAGCCATTCACGTAGCGAAACCGCCCGAGACTGTCTTTTGGGAAAAAAGCGATCTGGCCACCGCTGAGAAGGTCCTGGATGTCCTGGATGAAATCCTGGTTGGAATAAAACACGTAAGATTTGGAAACCGCTCCGAGGACAGTATCAGACCGGGTGTTGACCACAAAATCATGGTCTTCAAGCCGCTCGATCATGTCCTGCTGAACTATCAGGTCGTTTAACAGGTCGCTGATGAGCCCCGGCCGCTCAACCCGCTGCAGGGTGTCCAGGCGCAGGCTCAGCTTTTGCGCCAGCACGCGGATGCCGTTCTGGTTGAACCGCAGAAAACGATCTTCATCTCCGAAATGTTCATCATCAAAAAAACGGTATCCTTTTTCGATCAGCTCCCGGATGGATACCCTTTCGAGCCGGTCCTCGTTGCCGGATATCCAACCATCAACGTCTTTCAGGCTTGCAAACTGCGTTTCGATGATGGGTTCACACAAGAATGGCATTTTGCTCTCCCGGGGTCTAGTGCCAATCCACAAATGGCCAATTTGCCCGATTTCGGCGTCAGACCAAAATTGTAATCCTCGAAATACTTAAATGTATTCCTGCGGTTACAATTTTCGCCTTCCTTGAACTCGAACAAATTTTCTCATTTGTGGACGGACACTATTTAGAAACACAAAACCCCGCTCTCCATCTGTTCGGGAGTAACGGGGTCTTTAGGGCCTCGAAAAAAAATAACTGCACAATCTGGCTTGTCCTTTGATCCGTCTATTGCGTTGCATCCACCGGCACATATCTACAAATATGCACCAGTGGATGCGCCTTATAGACAAACCAAAATACGGCGCAATCTTGCACATTTATTTTTTTCCGAGACCCTCGGCTCGATCTAAACCATTCTCAATCCTCTTTTTTTCATTGAATCAAAGAAGGAATTTGGTTCACGAATTCTTTATAGTGTTGCCTACACCTAACTAGTCATTAAGTCAATACAAATATCCCTACAATGATACTTATCACTCTGTCATTCCGGCGGATCCCGGATCGGAGTCCGGGGCAGGCGCCGGAATCCAGTCTTTT
This sequence comes from uncultured Desulfobacteraceae bacterium, assembly GCA_964588535.1. GTDB lineage: Bacteria > Desulfobacterota > DSM-4660 > Desulfatiglandales > Desulfatiglandaceae > NaphS2. The sequence continues at coordinate 12,108 of CAZPQA010000049.1, read as the reverse complement.
TAGATACTTCTCACAACGGGAGGAGTTTTCTAGAACGAAAATAATGAGCAGCCATGGATATAATGGTATACGTGTTTCAAAAAAGAGAAACTTACGTCAATGAATATAAGTTCCAATCGCCCGGTATCAGGGCCTCGGCTCAATCATTTTGTTCTGAGTTTTTAAGAGATTCCAATGCCTCTGCGTCTGCCAAATCCTTGGTTCTTCCCGAAGCCCTCTTGTTGCGTATCAGGTCCTCAATCGAAGGAACATGCACTTGAATTCCCTCGATGTTCACTGAGAGGGACCTTCGATATGTTTCCTCAAACTGAAGTCCAGAGGCTTCAGTAATGATGTCAATCCGCCGCGGGGCAACTCCGATCTGAAAGATGGTCCCATCCTTCTGGAGGTCCTCCTTGGTCAGATTGTGCAAGGGGGCACCGAAACGGAGCAACGCACGCAGGACTGAATCGGCGTTCTGAGGGGAAGGCATGATCCAGACATCAATGTCCATGGTGGCCCGGGGATAACCGTGGGCTGCCATTGCGTAGGCACCGACGAGAAGAAATCTAACCTTCTCGTCGGATAAGGCGTGTAACATGTCTCTGTAATCTTCGTTCAACATCGTGAATTTTGCTCAGGGATGCAATTTCTTTGGTCAGTGGCCAGACGAGACCAATGCGGTCAGCAGGAGTACCGGGGACAAGGTCATCGTTCCGGCGGTCCGACATTCGGTATATGGCTGTATGCTTCCTGTTCATAATTTTACTGTATCATTTTTTCCGAGTATCATCAATCGGATATTTGCGCAGCGCAGCTGCGGAAACCACCGCATCAATCGTCTTCCCCGAAGACCTCTGTGACCGTTCGAACCAGCTGACTGTAGAGAAAGCGGTGTTTATCATGTCATTCCTCCAGAATATTCACTTTTTCTGTTTCCTGAAGAGGGTCTCAATACACACGATTTTTTCGCCTCTGCGTGAAACGCCCCATCCTTGATTCGTGGATATTCCCTGTATTGCCATTTGTCCTTTCAAAAACTGATATATGGAGGACTTTATCATCGAGGGCCAAAGCGAAGCCGATTACTTTTCTGGATTCCAAACGGATATCTGTACCCAGACCCACCGAAGGGCGACTTTCGAAATCGGCTGAAAAGGCCGCTTTCCGGAATTTGGTGACTTCACTTTTGAGAGATTTCTGTTCTTTGTCCGGATCGTACCAGTCGATGGCATCGAGGGCATAGCTTTCAAGGAGTTTTTTGAAGACATTTGAGAAAGTACCGGGTTTTCCAAAGGCATCCAGCCCAGCCACCTTGCCATCGATCATGAAAATGGCCCCCACCTGGGAATCGATCAGGCGGAAAGGCTTTACGTATTCCTCGATGGACGGCCTTTCTTTATCATAAATAGCGGCCATGGCACCGGTGGGGGACGGGGCCGCCATCCTGTCCGCCTTTTCGGCGATGCCGTCCCAGATGGCACCCTGGTCAGCTCGAAATTCACCTGAAGCCCTGATAGAATAATTGACCTGCTCGGACTTCATGGCGCGAAGATTGGAGGACATCATTCTTTCCTTGCTTTGGAATCGGGGGCTGTCATAAGACCACCTGCCGTGCTCCACACAGCTTACGGGGATTACGATCGTGGCATTCCCATTAACCAGGATGGTGGTGTTGACAATCCGGTTCTGTTTGGCCCCAACCAGTTCTTCACCATCCAGGATGAGGATCATCCCGGAGGTTTTGTTTGTGACCCTCAGTTCCGGTACGGAGCCGTCACTATCCTTCTCGACGATTTCGATCAGGTTTTCGCTCAGGGCCTCGTCCAATAACAGGTATTCCAAGCCCACGCTGTATGTTGAGAGTAATGGGTAGAGCGCCAGATTTTTGTGGGACTGCTTCCGGCCGACTTTCATCTGTTCCAGATAATTCTTGATAACGGTATCCATGTTGGTGTCTCCTTTCCTGATGTTTGGAACCATGATAACAGGTACGTTTGTCAGATACGGTCACAACACCAGAAGTTTTTTTTAGAAAAAGGACATAAAAATAAAAATTGTGAATTGCAGGGAAAATGGAGAAAACATTATTGCAGTTGAAGTCAAAATGTGTTTAACTATCCAAAATATCAACACTATTTCGGCAAAGTATTTCTTGGGGGAGAAGGTAGAACCAGGTTATGGATAAAGGGGGTCGTATGGAATTCAGCGCGGGTGAGGCAGTGGGTGAAGATATTCTTGACTACAGCGTTTGTGTAGCGCCAACAACAAGCCGCTTAATCGTCAAACGCGAAGGACATAGCATTACTCGAAAAATCCCAAAACCCGTTGTTCTGGTGGATACACGTGAGCAAGATCCCTTGAGTTTCGATCGCTTCCCTAACTGGATTGCAGGAACCAGGAAACAGAAGCTGGATGCGGGTGATTACAGTGTGCATGGGATGGAACATTTATTGATGATGGAGCGGAAAAGTCTTTCCGATTTAATATCAACATTGATGCAGAATCGGATGCGGTTTTTTAAATCATGTGAACGTTTGGCCGCATATCGTTGGCGTGCTTTGCTTGTCGAGGCGAGTTATGAAGATATAAAGTCACCATACAACGAAGGATATACAGAGGCCCATCCCAATGCTGTTTCGGGTTCACTTGATGCTCTTGAAGTCAAATTCGGTATTCCAGTCATTTACACATCGCAATTCCGGCCTTTGGCCGAAGAGAAAGCTGCAAGCTGGCTTTCTAAACATTTCACATATTGGTATCTGGAAGAAAATGGTTTTGGTCGGGTATTGCAGGAAGGCGATTTATGATGATCTCTATTGGTGCCCTTATTTCACATCCTTTTCCTTTTCAATTTTCGAAAGAGCGGAGCGTATTTTTGTCACGTCCCCTTCTGCGCCATGATATGAACCGCTCTCTTTACCGTGGATTGCCTCATGATCAAGTAAATCGACATATTCCTGGGCGGAATGCATGACCTCCTCAATGTCCTGTTTTTTTAGCGCAACATAGATATTTCGCACATAATTTACCTTATGAATTATGTCTGCATTCTCAAGTGAGTCAGTCATCTCCCAGCAGTAACGGATGAGTTCTTTTTTGCCGGGTGAAAGAAGTCTTGCGTTATCCCATTTCTCGGGATCACGTACTTCGGGCGGCGGGAGCGTCCCTGGTTCATGCAGTTCGGCTTCGGGATTTGGTGTGTAGTCTTCAGGCGATGTATCGCTGAGTTCCCTTATATGGCCACACGAGAGACACGTCCAGCAACAAATGTATTCCTGATCTTCATCCTCATCCTCACATATTGTTTCTTCATAATGGTCCGGCATTTCACGAAGCCATGCAGTACATTTCTCGCATTGAACTTGGCCCCAGTGGCTTTTCCCTTTTCCACCATACGCAACTAATTGAGTCATAATTGATTTCCTTTCTTTTATGAGAGGGGCCTTGGTTCCAAAACAACTTGTCACCAAATGCTCCAGGATATAATTACGTCGTCACCATGCCCCAAGGTTAGACGAAGGTAATGGGGTCTACTATTGACTCAAGCATATTTTACCAAATGGGTGAAAAGTAGACTCCCCTTCCATATTTTGTGCCTCCTTTCGTTGAGTTTGTAGATATTTTAGCAGACGGGTTTGACAGATGTGGTCACAGCGGGAGAAGTTTTTTTGGAAAAAATCACAAAGGTAGAAAAATATTGAGCCGCACAAGGACGGTTCTTATACGGAAAAGAGGGATGTCTCTGCATACGTGAAAAAACAGGGGAATTGACTGGCGGAGGTGTTTCTACCGGAAAAAATTAAGTATTGTGTCCCCGGAATTATTTTCGCACTACGAAATTCGGTCAATCTTAATACGAAGAATTTCAGCTATCCGTTTTGCCATTGCCGGCGAAAGCCTTCTCTTGCCTCTTTCGTAATCACTGATCATGTTTTGGCGGACACAGAGCTTTTCAGCGAGTTGTGACTGTGACAGGTTGGCTTTTAGCCGGGCAGCGGAAAGAAGGTTGCCGATCCTGTTAGACTGCATTTCTTTCCAAAAATCAGTTTCTTCAATAGCAATACTTTCAGAGCTGTCGGATGTGAGGATACTCACTTCTAGATATAGGGACGTTGTTGACAAATTATACTTTCCGATCCCTTCTGATAATCTGAGCGACGGCCGATGTCGATATGCCCAATTGTCTGGCTGTCTCAGCCAATGACAAACCATATTCACCAACAAACTTCGCGGTCAGTTGCTTCCTTATTTTCGGTAACGGCTGCTTTCGACTCCCGGCTCTTAGAGCGGTTGGCCTGACATTTTCTTTCTGACATATGTTTGAGATGTCGCGTTCGATAATATCCATCACATCGTCACCCGCAGTCTGATATTTCACTTTTTCATCTGCGTCTTTGATAATTTCAGAAACAAATTCACTGCTCCCCAATATCCGTTCGTCTGCTTTCTCACACAATCCATTCCTGCGCATCCCTTTTACAACCGACCACCCTCCCAAAGACCGAACCAATCCCCCCCCGACAAGCTCCGGACGTCTGCCCAGAAGGATACCATGTTCCATGAATTGACAATAGGCTTTAAGAGCCTCACCCTCTTTTTGGCCAAACCACTTCAAAACATATTCCCGATCTTGAAATTCATTTTTTTGACGCGCCATGATTGCCGAATGCCCGCACCATTGATAATCATGAAGCGCCATCAGCGAATCCACCAGGCCGGCCCTCAGTGGATTCAAATGAATGTACCGGACCAATTCCATAAAATACGGATCTTCTTCACAGACAATGGACTTATACCGGTTCTGAAACAAATGTCCGGATCGCCCGTGACGACGATTATGGAATATGGCATATCCCGATAACAGCCGCCTCATGAATGTTGGCAAGCCGAAGCTACCGCTTCGAAGTAATATGTGGGCATGATTGTCCATCAATGCCCAGGCATAAACTATTGTTTGCGTTTCTACGGCAAGAGCTCCCATTCTTGATAAGAAATCCTTCCGATCACGATCATCGCTTACGATGCTTCGCTTTTCGATCCCTCTTACCATGATATGATGTAATGTACCCGGAGCGTCTAGCCTTGCACCACGCGGCATATATCCCCCTGTGTTTCTGACTGTGAGAAAATATATCAGGGAATGTATGCTTTGTCAACAACGTCCCTAAACGGGTTCATTAAGGATGCATTTCTGAATTAAGTAAGATGTCCCTGCGTAATTGGGGACAGACCACGTTTATTGGAAAAAATTAAGTATTGTGTCCCCGGAATTATTCAGATCGCCTCGATCGTTGAAGGGGGCTTTGACGCTATATTGTATGTAACGCTGACAACGCCTGGGACATTACGAATAATCTCACTGGCGAGCTTTTCAAGGATTTCAAATGGAAGCCGCGTTGGTGTTGCCGTTCGCGCGTCGACACTCTCCCAGCAACGCACCTCAATCTGCTGACCGAAGTCGCGCTCTCCTTCGCGCATGCCGGTCACGCGGTCTTCGTGAAGGATTGCCATGTACTGAAAGGCGCCGGTGTCTTTGAGCAGCAACTCGACAACCAAGTTCGCTTTTCTGACTGTCTCAATGCGTTCCTGGGTTACCGCTCCTATCACACGTGCCGCGAGGGCCGGCCCGGGGAAGGGTATGCGCTTGAACAGTTCAGCCGGAAGCCCGATGGCCTCGCCAATCTTTCTAACACCGTCCTTGCGAAGCTGGATGAGCGGTTCGATGATGCGGTAGCCGAAAGCCTCCTGAGGGTCAATCCCAAGCTGCTCGAAGACATTGTGCTGCCGTTTTATCCCCGCAACGGTCTCGTCGATATCGGTCAGGATAGTCCCCTGGAGGAGGTATTTCGCGCCACTTTCCCTGATGATACGTCCGAATACGTTTCGATAAAAGGACTGGGTAATCGCCTCGCGCTTCTCTTCCGGGTCCGTGATTCCGGCCAGCGCGGCGAAGAACTCTTTGCGTGCATCGACTACCTCGACCGTAACGCCGAGTTTCTGGAAAAAATCCACAACCTGCTGGGCTTCTCCCTCACGCATGAGGCCGTTTTCGACAAAGACGGTCCTGAGACGTTCTCCCAGAGCCTTGTGCCCGAGCATCGTGACTACAGATGAATCGACGCCTCCCGACAGGGCATTGATCGCCATTCCGTCCCCAACTGTTTCCCTGATTACTCCGACCTTCTCATTAGTGAATAGCTCTGTGTCAAGCTCCTGAGCGGTGATTTCCGTAGCCATGTAGCAACCTCCCCTTTTTTAGTAGTTTATCACCTGGTTTTCTGTCACAAAAAACAAGAAGTTCATTGACTGAAAAACCTGAAACTTTAAACTCTAAACTTTAAACTTCAAACTGCGGCCTGCCACCTTAGCATATTATAGATGATAACATGAGAAACACCGAACCTCAACCGAAAAACCGTGGTCTGTCCCCTATTATTCCAAATTACAGGTTGACATTGTCTCTATAATGCCTTACGTTGCGACATGGAAATATTTAGTTGGAATACGGAAAAAAATGAAATTCTTGCCAGGGAAAGAGGGATTACATTTGAAGAAACAGTTCGGAAAATTGAATCCGGAGCTAAAGTTATTGAAACAGATCATCCCAATAAGAAGAAATATCCAAATCAAAAAATACTGATAGTTGATGTGGATGGATATGCCTATTTAGTTCCATGTGTTATAGATAAGGAAGGGTATTTTCTTAAAACAGTTATTCCCAGCAGGAAAGCGACCAGGAAATACCTTGGAGGAAAAAATGGCTAAAAAACAAAAACGAATAATTCTTGATGAATACGAGAAAGAAATCTTAGAGGTATACGAAGATGGGAGATTAAGGCCCTCGAAATCGCAGGCTGATTACCAAACAATCGCCAGGAACACTATGAAAAAGAACCGTAAGATCAATATAAGAATTTCAGAAAATGACCTTTCCGCCTTACAAAGAAGAGCTGTGCGGGAAGGCATCCCCTACCAAACATTAATCGGAAGTGTGCTTCACAAATATGCCAGTGGATTTTTAAAAGAAACCATATAAAACCAAACAGGCTTCCGGAATGACGGGATACATAGGAGGTGTTTCTACCGGAGAAAATTAAGTATTGTGTCCCCGGAATTACGGAATTATAATCAATCAACCCAGTGCAGCACATCCCGGATGATTGACCAGCGGGGTGTTTTTTTGCGGGCGGTCTTGCCTAATATCCAGTAGTCGAACTGCTGCTCCTTGACGCCGCTGGTGTCTTGCAGGGTCAGCCAGTGGTTCAGGTATTCGAGGAAGGTAAAGTCCCCTTTGGTTATGGGGATCGGATATGCGATATCATACACGAACATGTGGGGCTCCGGCACTGCCACGCCGAATTCCGGGTGCAACAATGCCCAGGCCTTACCGATTTTGTCCGTGGTCAAAAGGGCGTCAGCCACGTCATCCTTCAAAAAGAAATCCCTGATGGTGTCCAGTTCCACTATTTCCGCACGGGGAAGATATGTCTTCACAAGTCGCCGGTCCTCCGGACTGTTGGCATGTGTCACAGCTATTCGCAGCCTGCTCATGGCGGTCATGCCTGCCCGGGTCTGAAATTCATTCTTGCGGTGGTCTCTCACTATGAAGGCAGCCGTCATCTCCATATATGGACGGGTAAAGTTCATTTTCCCTAATTCATCGACCCTGATGGGAACGGCCGACATGACGATGTCACAGATGCCCTTGTTGAGATATTTCCCTATCTTGCTGCTTTGTACGGGAATGAGCTCCAGGGTGACATTCAGGTCTTTGGCTAAGCAATAGGCAAAATAAATATCATAGCCTACAAGGTCATCTTTAGAGTTGAAGAATGCGAAAGGCAGGGCCTCGGCATTGTATCCGACCAGGAGGGTCCCCCGGTCCTTGATGCGTTTGAGGATATCACGTCCCTTCTCGGTTGCGGTGACGTGAAAGTCCGCGGGGTCAGGCGGCTGTGTCAGGACCTTGGCCGACGGCATGTCTTTGATCTCCATACCGAGGAGCACTTTATCTTCATGGTAAGTATCGCGTACCGCGTAATGGAGGCTGACCCTGGCCGCCAGGATCAACGGTGCCATGACCAGGACCGTGCCGGCCAGAGCGGCAACAATTCTTTTTAAGTTAAAGGTGAATCTGTTGAGGATAAGGAATGAGACGATTAGAGTGAGGGCCTGCATGCTCATTGTTTCCAGGATCACTTTGAACTTGCGGGTCACCACTTCGGACATGATATACAGATCGAAATAGACCCCTGGCAGCTTCATGTATTTCAAGAGAAATGGAATACCAACCTTAGAGGACCCGAACAGACTCGTTACCCCTGCCGCCGCCAGCTCCAAATATTGACCGAGCCCCAGGGTCTGGTTCACATACCAGCCCACAAAGACAACGAATAAGATTGGAATGATCTTGCCTATACTGGGAAAGCTGTAAGCGAGCGGCAATACGCTGTCTATCAGGTTTCCGGTTTTTTTCTCATCCGGTATGACTTTGGCGAACAGCTCTTTGGACTTGCCGGCAATGACCGCAAGGATAACGAAGCTGCTTCCTGTGGCAAAACCCAGGACCAGCGCTTCTTTGGAATAGTTGAGAATATCTCTGTAAGTAAATGTGGTGAAACAGGTTACGATCATCGGAAGTATCCAGAACGTCAGGACGAGTGCCGCCAGGATGTAGCAGACAAAATAGACCTCAAGACGCTGAAACTGCTCAAAAGAACTGGTGCCCACAGCTGTGGCTGTGAGCGCGAAGACCCCAATCGGTGCTGTCTTGATTATGGTTTTGGTCACCCAGGTAAGGGCTCGAGCCATCACCGACAGTATGTTCAACAAAGGCTTCTTGTCTTCGATGGTCAGCAGGGCTACGCCGAGGAATACGCTGAAAACCACTACGGCAGGGACCAGTGTATCGGACAGAGCGTCAAAAATATTGGCAGGTATATAGTAATCGAGGAAATCCACCGCTTTGACCGCGGTTGTTTGGGATTCGCTGAAAAAGGACGATCTCTCGACAAGGGGAAAGGCGAGAGAAAAGGCGAAAATCACCATAAGGCCTACAACCCAGAAGAAAACAAGCATGGTAGCCCCTTTGGCGGCGATCAGTTTAGCGTCATCCTTGGAAAGGGATCCTATGCCTAAAATCAATGACACGACCATATAAGGGAGTACCGCCATCTGCAGCAACTTGACAAAGGCCTCGCCAACAAAATCGAGGGGGCGGCAGAGCTCCCCGAAAAAGAGCCCACAGATCACGCCCATACCAAGGCTGATGAAGATCCAGGAGGATAAACTCATGCGGGAGAGCCGACCGAACATACCACAGCTCCGGAAGAGGTGAGGTGATAAGAAATTGCTTTTTTCAGGGCAATTTTAGAGAAAATCGGTTTGTGGGTCAAGAGAATTAACCACCACATGTATGGTCTTGGTCTTAAATGAAACAGGCGCAAGCTGAAGCGGAGGTGTTTCTACCGGAAAAAACTATTGTGTCCCCGGAATTAAATGTTAAAAGGGTAAAAAAAATGAGCAGACTTCCAAAAAAGACAAGAAATGGTCTCAAGAAAGAGGCCATCCATTGGGACACCGCTATTTCGGGAGGATTTCTATGGCCAGGGGCGACCAATTAGGCAGGCAGTGGAAGATCATTCAGATCCTGGTTTCGTCCAAAAGAGGGAAATCGGCCGCTGAACTGGCCCGGGATCTGGAATGTCATCCCCGGACCCTTTATCGGGACCTTGAAGCCCTGCAGGTGGCGGGGTTCCCCATCTACACCGATAGAGTGGAGGGCAAGAACCTCTGGTCTTTGCTGGATACGGTTAAGCACCAGATGCCTGTCCCGTTCTGCCTCACCGAGCTGATGGCCCTTTATTTCGGCCGGGACATGCTGAAGGTTTTCAAAGATACCCCCTTTTATGATTCATTGGAATCGCTCTTTCAGAAGGTCAAGACAACCCTTCCTCCGGAATCCATCAAATATCTGAAAAATATGGAGCAGACCCTTCACCTGGGCGTTAAACCGTACAAGGAATACGGCAAATTCAAGGGGATTTTGAACCAGGTTAACGATGCAGCCGTCAACCGAAAATCCATCGAGATCGTCTATTTCACCATGAGCCGGAAACAGGAGACCCGGCGCCGGGTGAACCCCTATCGGATCTGGTTTTTCAACGGAACTTTTTATGTGATCGGTTTCTGCCACACACGAAAGGAAGTCAGAATATTCGCGCTGGACCGGATCAAGATGCTCCACCAGACAAAAGAGACCTTCGAGATCCCCGAGGATTTCAGCCTGGATGATTTCATGGGGCGGAGCTTCGGGGTGTACCAGGGAGAACCCGTACATGTAAAGGTGTGGTTTCATGCGGATATTGCGGGCTATATCAAAGAAAAGATCTGGCATGAATCCCAGCAGATGCATGTGCAGGATGACGGCGCCATCATTTTTGAGGCTGAAGTTGCCGGGACCGATGAGATACGATTCTGGATCATGAGCTGGGGGTCCCGGGCAACTGTTCTTGAACCGGCGTCTTTGAGGGACGAGATCAGGGCGGAAGCGGAAATGATGGCCGGCCGATATGAACCCGTGTCACCCATTGTGGGCGAAGAAAGCCCGCCCTACGACGACCGAGCGCATGAACGTCCTTTGCAACGCAATTGACTTAGGGCTGTTCTTATGTGGAAAAACAGGATGTCCCCGCATACATGCAAAAAACAGGGGATTTGACCTGCGATGGTGTTTCTGCCGAAAAAATTAAGTATTGTGTCCCCGGAATTATGCGGAATTATGATAGAGCTGGGAAGGCTTCGCGAGCTCACCCTAAAGGGCTCCATCGCCTCCCCAACATCTATACCTTGGAAATGTACCAGTATTGTGTCCCCGGAATTATGAACCGCTATTTGGCAGCGGAAGCCTTGTTGACCGCTGTGATCAGACCGGCAGCCCCTTTATTTACAACATCGTGCTTCACCAAAATATCCGTCGGGCTTACCTTCTTGCCGTAATAGGCGTCGTTCAGACTGCCTCTGACCCCCACCACGGCACCATCCACAGACACACCTCCGAAGAGCCCTTTGGCGCGTGAAAAGCTTATGATATCCGCGCTGAGATTGGCCGTGGCAGCCGCAGCCCCAACTCCAACCGGACCAACGGCAATCGAGCCATCAGCGCCCAGTTTAAAATTGTTCGACAAAAAGGCCGTGACTCCGCGATCGGTCATCGCTAATAGAACCACTTCAGAGGCGGATCCTCCGATCTGTAAGCCGAAGCTTGCCTCACCCATGGTGTAAAAGGCGGGGCCAAACCACTTATTGGTCTTTTTGTCGCGCGCCAAAAACACCCCGCTCCCTCCGGATGCGCCCACGATAAAGGCGCCTTTAAGGACCGAAGGCGAAATGAAAACCCCTTTCGCCTTTTTTATCAGGTCACGAAACCCGTCCATTTCTTTAGCGCTTTCGAAACTGTTGAAACTCATCTTGGCCTTTTCCACCAGATTCTTTGCCGTAGTCGCATCATCTGCCAGGGCAGGTACTGCGCCGACCAGAAAAAACATCCCTGCAAACAATACTGCCATTGGTGCAAGAAAAACCTTTGACAACGATTTCATCTCCATTTCCATTTCCTCCTTTTTTGCGTTTATGAATCTTCTCAGTCGATCATGTTTCAGCTCACGCACCATGGTGAGGCGAAAAGACTCAGTTTTTAACAACTTAGTCTAAGCGCATTCGTCTTGCGAGTCAAGAAGAAGCGGAGGGCAGGCCGCCAATAAACTCACCTCAAGACGGAACGTAACCCTGAACCGGGAAAACCTACTGGCTCTGCTTTCCCGCGTTATACCCTTGTTGATACGCACTCTTCTCAGATTCTTTATGTTTACCATACAGATACCCGCCTCCCGCGCCGGCCGCACCACCGATGGCAGCGCCCAGAGCGGCATTCCCGGCAATGGCGCCGATAATAGCACCACCGGCGGCACCCATGGCACCGCCGCTGAGGGTTCGCTGACCCGTATCGCTCATTCCCGCACATCCACCCAGTACGAGACAGGTGGCAATCATCAATGCAATTACTATTTTCGTCATTTCAATCTCCTTTCTCATAAGGGTTGATTCAGGGTTTACAGGGATACGTCT